>JAXDQB010000358.1:0-5463 GCA_034668065.1 Paraburkholderia sp. | reverse complement strand
TTCAAATGCCGGGCACGGCGAGCCCGGAGGTGTTGCAGGCAATGCGCGATCGGCTCCAGCGCCGTCGCCGCGTGGTCAATGCCATCGCGCTCACGCTGTCTCTCGCGGCCATGGCGTTCGGCCTGATCTGGCTCATCTGGATTCTCTATACAACGTTGAGCCTTGGCATCGGCGGCTTGTCCGTCCAGCTATTCACGCAGTCGACGCCGCCGCCCAACACAGACGGCGGTGGCCTCGCCAACGCGATCGTCGGCAGCCTGATGCTCGTCCTCGTCGCGACGTTCGTCGGCGCGCCGATCGGCATCCTCGCGGGCGTCTATCTTGCCGAGTATGGCCAGAAGGGATTGCTGGCACGCACGACGCGCTTCATCAACGACATTTTGCTGTCGGCTCCGTCGATCGTCGTGGGCCTGTTCGTCTACGCGCTTGTCGTCGCGAAGATGGGCCACTTTTCGGGCTGGGCAGGCGCAATCTCGCTCGCGCTGCTCGAAATTCCGATCGTGATCCGCACCACCGAGAACATGCTGCGTCTGGTGCCGAATGCCCTGCGCGAAGCGTCGTTCGCGCTCGGCGTGCCCAAGTGGCGCATGATCGTCTCCGTGACGCTCAAGGCGTCGATCGCCGGTGTCATGACGGGTGTGCTGTTGGCGGTGGCACGTGTTGCAGGCGAGACGGCGCCGCTGCTTTTCACCGCGTTGTCCAATCAATTTTTCTCGCTCGATATGGGGCAGCCGATCGCGAACCTCCCCGTTACGATCTACAAATTCGCAATGAGCCCTTTCGCGCAGTGGCAATCTTTGGCGTGGGCAGGCGTGTTCCTGATTACGCTAGGCGTGCTCGGATTGAACATCCTCGCGCGCACGCTGTTCGGCAGGAAGTAACCGCGGAGCGTATTTATGAATATGGCAGAGAATCACATCAATTCCGTCGAGCGCACGGCCGCGCCGGGCAACTTCGTTCCGGCTCAAGGCGGGACCGGGCTGGCGCCCGTCAGGCCGAAAATCGAAGTTCGGAACCTGGACTTCTTCTACGGCAAGTATCACGCCCTGAAGAAGATCAATATGCAAATTCCCGAAGGGAAGGTGACGGCGTTCATCGGCCCGTCGGGCTGCGGCAAATCCACGCTTTTGCGCACCTTCAACAAGATGTATGCGCTCTACCCGGAACAGCGGGCCGAGGGCGAGATCATAATGGACGGCGAGAACCTGCTTGCGTCCAAGCGCGATATCTCATTGCTGCGCGCGCGTGTGGGCATGGTGTTCCAGAAGCCGACGCCGTTTCCGATGTCGATCTACGACAACATCGCGTTCGGCGTGAAGATGTTTGAGTCGCTCTCGCGCTCGGAAATGGACGACCGTGTCGAATGGGCGCTCACGAAGGCGGCGCTGTGGAGCGAGGTCAAGGACAAGCTCGGGCAGAGTGGCTACGGTCTTTCGGGCGGTCAGCAACAGCGCTTGTGCATCGCGCGCGGCATTGCAATCCGCCCGGAAGTGCTGCTGCTCGACGAGCCGTGCTCGGCGCTCGACCCGATATCCACGGGGCGGGTGGAAGAGCTGATTGCCGAGCTGAAAGACGAGTACACGGTAGTCATCGTGACGCACAACATGCAGCAGGCGGCGCGCTGCTCCGATTACACCGGGTATATGTACCTGGGCGAGCTGATCGAATTTGGGGATACCGAAAAGATTTTTATCAAGCCAGTCCGCAAGGAAACCGAGGACTACATCACCGGCCGCTTCGGCTGATAAATCGAGGAAGGAGATAAATCATGCCCGATAAGCACCTCTCCAGCCAGTTCGATGCCGATCTCAGTCTCGCATCGTCTAAAGTGCTCGAAATGGGCGGCCTCGTCGAAGCGCAGATCACGCGCGCGATGGATGCGCTCAACAACTTCGACGCGAGTCTCGCAGACCAGGTGATCGTGGCTGAAGACACCGTCAACGCGATGGAAGTGGCGATCGACGAGGAGTGCAGCAATATCATCGCGCGCCGGCAGCCGGCCGCGCGGGATCTGCGCTTCTTGCTCGCGATGTCGAAGACGATCACAAACCTCGAGCGCGCGGGCGACGAAGCCGAAAAGATCGCCAAGCGTGTGAAGCGTCTCATGGAAGACGGGACGTCGCGCACCGTAAACATCGCCGAAATCAAGCTTTCCGGCGATATGGCGGTGTCGATCCTGCGCCGCGCGCTCGACGCGTTCGCGCGCCTCGATACGGCTGCAGCAGCGCAGATCGTACGCGACGACAAGGCGATCGACGAGGAATTCCGCGCATTCGTTCGCAAGCTCGTGACGTACATGATGGAGGATCCGCGCACGATCTCCGCGGGCCTCGAGTACCTGTTCATCGCGAAAGCGATCGAGCGTATCGGCGATCACGCCAAGAACATTGCCGAATTCATCATTTACATCGTGAAGGGCACGGACGTGCGGCACAAATCGCGCGACGCGCTCGAACGCGAAGCGCTTAGTTAGTTAACGTGTCGAGAGGTGGCAATGCCGAGCAGCATTCTGATCATCGAAGATGAGCCCGCGATTTCCGAGCTGATTTCGATCAACTTGCAGCACGCGGGCCATTGTCCGATCCGCGCCTACAACGCGGAGCAGGCGCAGTCACTGATCAGTGACGTGTTGCCCGATCTGATCTTGCTCGATTGGATGCTGCCCGGGAAATCGGGTATCGCATTCGCGCGCGATCTTCGCAACAACGAGCGTACGAAGCATATCCCGGTCATCATGCTGACGGCGCGCGGGGACGAGCAGGACAAAGTGCTCGGCCTCGAAATCGGCGCTGACGACTACGTCACGAAGCCGTTTTCGCCGAAGGAGCTGATGGCGCGTATCAAGGCGGTGCTGCGCCGTCGCGCGCCGCAGCTGACCGAGGACCTCGTCGCAATCAACGGTCTGAAGCTCGATCCTGCGACGCACCGCGTTGCGGCACATCTGAACGGCAGCGAAATCAAGCTTGATCTCGGCCCGACGGAGTTCCGGCTGCTGCATTTCTTCATGACGCACCCGGAGCGCGTGCATAGTCGCACGCAGCTGCTTGACCAAGTCTGGGGGGATCACGTGTTCGTGGAGGAGCGCACCGTAGACGTCCATATCAAGCGCCTGCGCGCCGCCCTGAAGCCTGCAGGATGCGACGCTATGATCGAAACGGTCCGCGGCAGCGGGTATCGCCTGGCAAAGAGCGGCTGACCTGCCGCGCTTCGTTTGTTCTTTTCTTTCGGCTGTGGGAACTGTGGTGGCATGAATATCATCTGGGCGCGTTCGATCGTCTCGCTTTTGCTGTTGGCGATCGTCTGCGCTATTGTGGGCGCGTTCGCCGGTATCACAGCGGCGCTTGTCCTCGCGCTCGTCGCACTCCTTGCGCAGAGCCTTTTCTCCACCTACCACACCGAGCACCTGTGGCGTTTGCTCGATGCCCCCGTCTACGGGCAGGCGCCGAGTGCGTCGGGCATCTGGAGCGAGATCTATTACCGGCTGCACAAGCTCGCCAAGCGCTGGCACGCGCAGGTGCGTCAGGTCGAGCAGCAGCACTCGCGTTTTATTCAAGCGATCCAAGCCTCGCCGAACGGGGTCGCGATGCTCGACGACCACGATCAGATCGAGTGGTGCAACGCGATCGCTGAAGAGCATTTCGGCCTCGATTCGAAGCGCGATCTGCGGCAGCACATCGCGCATCTCGTGCGGCATCCAGACTTCATCCGCTATCTGAACTCGCATCACTACGATGAAATGCTCGTCATGCGCGGCATGGGCGATAAACGTCAGAACGTGCTCTCGGTACAGGTCTTCCCGTACGGCGAAAATCGCAAGCTCGTGCTGTCGGCCGATATCACCGAGCTCGAACGGACCGATTCGATGCGGCGCGACTTTGTTGCCAACGTCTCGCACGAGCTGAAAACGCCGCTGACGGTATTGTCGGGCTTTCTCGAGACGATGCGCGAACTGCCGCTCGGAGAACGCGAACGCGAGCGCTACCTCGAACTGATGGAGCAGCAGGCGTCGCGCATGCGTCATATCGTCGACGATCTGCTCGCGCTAGCGAAACTCGAGGGCGATATGAAACCGCCCGGTGATTACGCCATCGATATGGGCGCCGTGCTGCGGCATCTGAGGGAGGATGCATTGATGTTGTCGGCCGGCCGCCAACGTTTCGTGTTCGACTTCGACGATACGCTCACGGTGAGCGGCGTCGAAACGGAGATACTGAGCGCGCTAGGCAATCTGGTGATGAATGCCGTGCGCTATACGCCCGACGGCGGGGCCATTTCCGTGGAATGGCGTCAGATCTCCGATCGCGCGGTGTTCGCGGTGACCGATACCGGCTTTGGCATTCCCCCGGCCGATATTCCGCGCCTCACAGAGCGCTTCTACCGAGTGGATAGGAGTCGCTCGCGCGATACGGGCGGCACGGGCTTGGGGCTGGCCATCGTCAAGCATGTGCTGCAGCGGCACGATGCCGTGCTCGACGTGGTGAGCGAGGAAGGCCGCGGCAGCACGTTCACCGTACGGTTTCCGCCCGAGCGCAGCATGCGGCGGCAGGCCGTCCAGGGCTGAGATCGACGCCTCGAATTCGGGCGCCTGGCTGCTACGGCTAATCTAGCAGCCGAATTTCGCAAGCAGACTGCCCTGGGCGTTGCGCGAGGTCTTACCCGGGCGCGAGCGCCTGTAATGGCCGTCGCTTTGCATCATCCACGCCAATTGATTGTCGCCGAGGAAGGTCGAAAGCCCTTCGGCAATCACGCGGCGCTTCAGGCGCCGATCTTTGATCGGAAAAGCCACTTCGACGCGCCGAAAGAAGTTGCGGTCCATCCAGTCGGCGCTCGAGAGATAAACCTTCTCATCGCCATCGGCAAAGAAATAAAAGATGCGGTGATGTTCGAGAAAACGTCCGACGATCGACCGAACGGTTATGTTGTCTGACAGCCCCTCCACGCCCGGCTGCAGCGAGCAGACGCCGCGCACGATCAGATCGATCTTGACGCCCGCTCGCGAGGCCTCGTAAAGCTCGGCGATCACGGTCGGCTCGAGCAGGGCATTCATCTTTGCGACGATCCGCGCCTTCTTGCCCGCCCGTGCGTTTTCGGCTTCCGCTCGGATCGCCTCGATGAGCTTCGGATGCAGCGTGAAGGGTGACTGCCAAAGCTCATGCAACTTCAACTCGCCGCCGATGCCGGTGAGTTGCTGAAAGACATGATGCACGTCCGCGCAGATGAGCTGATTCGACGTCATGAGGCCGAAGTCGGTGTACATGCGGGCGGTACGCGGATGATAGTTGCCGGTACCGAGATGGGCATAGCGCTTGAGTACCGATTTGCCGTCCTCCATTGCGCGCCTCACGATCAGCATCATCTTTGCATGACACTTGTGGCCTACGACGCCATAGACGACGTGCGCACCCACCGCTTCCAATTGCGCGGCCCAGTTGATGTTCGTCTCTTCGTCAAAACGCGCGAGCA
>JAXDQB010000357.1:0-9704 GCA_034668065.1 Paraburkholderia sp. | reverse complement strand
GAACTGGCCGCCTGCTGGACTCGACAAGTAATCGGGAGCCTGGCTCGCGACTGGCGAGGCGGCGGATTTTTCCGTAAAATCCGCGCTTTGCCGTTCCAGCTGTTTTTCGTACCGGCCCGTGTCCCCGTTTTCCGACGGAAAACCGGGGACGATAGAAGAGCTGGATCAAAACTTTGAATCAAGGAAACTGAAATGCGTCACCGTCATGGTCTGCGGAAACTGAACCGCACGAGCAGCCACCGTTTGGCAATGCTCCGTAATATGTCCAACTCGCTGATCGAGCACGAAGCCATCAAGACCACGCTTCCGAAGGCGAAGGAACTCCGTAAAGTTGTCGAGCCGCTGATCACGCTCGGCAAGAAGCCCTCGCTGGCCAATCGGCGCCTGGCGTTCAACCGTCTGCGCGATCGCGATTCGGTCGCAAAGCTATTCGACGTGCTCGGTCCGCGCTTTGCGAACCGCCCGGGCGGCTACCTGCGCATTTTGAAGTTCGGTTTCCGCGTTGGCGACAATGCACCGATGGCGCTCGTCGAGCTGCTCGACCGCCCGGAGTTGGTGGAAGCAGAAGAAGTTCAAGAAGCGGAATAAGCGTTCCGTTGTCTCGATAAAAAAGGGGTCAAGCGTAGCTTGGCCCTTTTTTGTATGTCTTTGCGCATTTGCGATGCATCTGGCCGCTTCGCTCGTAGATGCCGTTGTGCCCGGTGATACGATAATGCGTGTTTGACTGTGGTCGTTGGAGGGCGCAATGTCTCTCGATATCGTTTTGATGCTAACGGCGCTGCCTGATTCCGCGTCGGCGCGAAAGCTTGTCGATGGCGTGCTCGATGCGCATCTTGCCGCATGTGTGACGGAGTTGGGGCTCGTGCGTTCGCGCTACCGTTGGAAGGGCGAGATTGAATCTGCGGAGGAGGTGCAATTGCTGTTTAAGACCAGCGCGGTACGCGCGCTCGAGCTCGAGCGATTCATCGCCGCCCATCATCCGTATGAGACGCCAGAGATCGTTTCGTGGTTTGCGAGCGCATTGGCAGCTTACGGGCAATGGGTAGGCGAGCAAACTCATCGTCCCGATCATGTTTAGACCGTTCCAGGTGCGCGGTTGTACCGCCGTTGCGCGTTTAGTCCTCGTTTTTCTCACTGCGTGTTGCGTCGTGGCCGGCTTCACGCCGGTGGCGCACGCGGATGATTTCCTTGACCCGTCTGTTGCGTTTCGCTTCAGTGCAAGCGAACGCCCCGGCGAAGTCGATGTTCGGTTCAAGATCGCCGACGGCTATTATCTCTATCGCGAGCGGTTCGCGTTCGCGGTCAAGAGCGGTACCGCGACGCTCGGCGCGGCGCAGATCCCGCCGGGGCACGTGAAATTCGATTCGACCTTCCAAAAAAATGTCGAGACGTACCGCGAAGAGGTCGAGATTCGCGTTCCGGTGAAAGCCGCCAGCGGACCATTCGATCTCGCGGTCACATCACAGGGTTGCGCGGATGCCGGCGTTTGCTATCCGCCGGCAACACACGTCTATCACGTCGAAGGCGCTGCACTGCAGGCGGGGACTGCCGCAACCGGTAGGGCAGCCAAGGTGAAGATCGCGGCTGCAACGCCGCCGTCGTGGTACGAGCGCGCGACGAGCGCGGATTACGCACAATCTCTGCTGCAGGGGGGAAGTTTTGCGGGCACCATCGGCCTGTACTTTCTCGCCGGAATCATACTGAGCCTGCTGCCGTGCTCGTATCCCATGATTCCAATCGTATCGGCGATCATCATCGGTGAAGGGCACAAGGTCACGCATGGGCGCGGGTTCGCGCTGTCATTGGCTTATGTCGTCGGGATGGCACTCGTCTATACCGTGCTGGGTATTGCGGCGTCGCTTGTGGGGCAAAGCCTCGGCGCTTGGCTGCAGAACCCTTGGGTTCTCGGCGCGTTCGCCCTCTTGTTGAGCGCGTTCGCGATTTCGCTGATCGCTGGCGTCGATATCGTGCTGCCGCAGCGCTGGCACGACAAAGTCACGGAGGCTTCAAATCGCCGCTCGGGGGGCAAGCTCGTCGCGGTCGCGATGATGGGAGCGTTCTCGGCGCTTGTCGTTGGCGCGTGCATGACCGCGCCGCTTTTCGCTGTTCTCGCGTTCATTGCACACACGGGCAACGCTGTGCTCGGCGGCGCCGCCCTGTTCTCGATGGGGCTCGGGCTGGGTGTTCCGCTGCTGATTGTCGGTCTCGGTGCCGGGGCGGTGCTGCCGAAGGCCGGCGCCTGGATGGAAGGCATCAAGGTGTTTTTCGGCGTCATCCTGCTTGGCGCGGCGCTCTGGATTGTATGGCCGGTGTTGGCTGCGACGGCGCAGATGTTGCTCGGCGCACTCTGGCTGTTGCTGGCCGCGGCGACGCTGGGACTCTTTACGCCGCACGTGGGTGGTGTCTCTGTGTGGCGGCGCCTGGGCCGTGGCCTCGGTGCGGCATTGGCGATCTGGGCCGCGGCGTTGCTCGTGGGGCTTGCAGCCGGCTCGGTGGATCCAGTGCGCCCGCTTGCCGTGCTGGCGACGCGTATTGGGGCGCCAGCACCACAGCAGGTGCCCGGCGCGGCGCAGTCCACGGCGCAAGCCCATGGCGAAACGGATGCGCTGAAGTTCGACCCGGTCCGCTCGCCGACGAATCTGGACCAGGCGTTAAAGACGGCTGGGCGACCTGCCTTGCTCGATTTTTACGCCGATTGGTGCGTGAGCTGCAAGGAAATGGAGCGTTTTACCTTTGCCGACCCGCGGGTGCGCGCGCGGCTCGCGCAACTCCAACTGATGCGGGCCGACGTGACCGCCAACGATGTCGACGACCAGGCCCTGCTTAAGCGTTTCGCGCTCTTCGGGCCGCCTGGCATCGTGCTTTTCGATCGCACGGGAAGGGAAGTGGCGCGCGTGGTTGGGTATGAATCGGCGGATACGTTCCTGCGCAGCCTCGATCGATTGACCGCGGCGGCGCAGTTGTAGGGACGGCGCACCCCGCATGGGCATACACCGTCCGAGTATGGAACTCAGCGCCTGCTATCTTTGCGCGCGCAGTAGCCGCGCGGCGTCCAGCGCAAAGTAGGTCAGCACGCCGTCCGCGCCGGCCCGCTTAAATGCGAGCAGCGACTCCATCATCACCTTGTCGTGATCGAGCCAGCCATTTTGCGCGGCAGCCTTGAGCATCGCGTACTCCCCACTCACTTGATAAACGTAGGTCGGAAAGCGGAACTCGTCCTTCACGCGCCGCACGATATCGAGATAAGGCATGCCGGGCTTGACCATCACCATGTCGGCGCCTTCTTCAATGTCGAGGCGGACCTCGCGCAAGGCTTCATCGGAGTTCGCCGGGTCCATCTGATACGTCATCTTGTTGCTCTTGCCGAGGTTCGATGCCGAGCCGACCGCATCGCGAAACGGCCCGTAGAACGCCGAAGCGTACTTCGCGGCGTAGGCCATGATGCGCGTGTGAATATGGTCGTCGCTTTCAAGCATCTCACGCAGCGCGCCGATGCGGCCATCCATCATGTCCGAGGGGGCGACGATATCGACGCCGGCTTCGGCTTGCACGCGCGCTTGTTCGACGAGGATTTCGATCGTTTCGTCGTTCATCACGTAGCCCGCATCGTCGAGCATGCCGTCTTGGCCGTGGCTCGTGTACGGATCGAGTGCGACGTCGGTCAGCACGCCGAGCTCCGGAAAGCGCGCCTTTAGCTCACGCACCGCGCGCGGAATCAGCCCTTGAGCGTTCGTGGCTTCTCGCCCGTCAGGCGTTTTCAGCGACGGCTCGATCACGGGAAAGAGCGACAGGACGGGCACGCCCATTTCGAGGCATTGCTCGGCGATGCCGAGCAGCAGATCCACCGAGACCCGCTCGACGCCGGGCATTGAGGGGACGGACTGCTTCGCGTTCGATCCTTCCATGACGAAGACAGGGTAAATGAGATCGTTTGGCGTCAATACGTTTTCCCGCATGAGGCGGCGCGAGAAGTCGTCGCGCCGCATACGGCGGGGGCGGTAGTGCGGGTGGTAACTCATAAATAGGCGAAGACTGCGTAGGGATTCGTTAAAAACGCCGGTGCGACCGGCCCGAAAACTTCGCAGACAATGGTATATGATAGCCACCGAGCTCAGCGCCTGGCGCCGAGCTCCCCGCTTCTCCTCCCTGAGCGGGTGCCTGTCGTTTTTTGATTAGGCTGTTTAGCCCGCCGAGATTCGGCGGGTTTTTTTATGTGCGACGCCGTCCCGTGTGAACGAGTGTGCAGCCGGCAGCTTGCGAGCGGTACCGCTAGCGCGCTTCAGCCCGTTAGCGCTTTTCGGCGCTGCCGTCGGTGGACAGCCACCCTTCGATCACGGCATGCGCTTCGTCAAGACCCGTGCGTTTCAATGCCGAGAAGAGCTGCACCGTCAACTCGCCGACGTGTCCCGCGTCGCGATATTCGGAGAGGCTCTTTTGCGTCGCCCGCAGGGCATTGACACTCTCTTGTCGAGTCAATTTGTCGCACTTCGTAAGCAGCGTGTGGATCGGTTTGCCCGTCGGCGCAAACCACTCGATCATGCGCTGGTCCAGTTCTGTCAGCGGCCGTCGCGAATCCATCATGAGGATCATGCCGCGCAACTGTGCGCGGCTTTGCAGATAGCTCGCGAGCAGCGCCTCCCAATGTGCCTTCGCCGCGCCGGGCACCTCGGCATAGCCGTAGCCGGGCAGATCGACGAGGTAGCCGGCGGGGTCGTCCACCGGGCCGACGCTGAAGTAATTGATATGCTGCGTGCGTCCCGGGGTCTTGCTTGCGAAGGCAAGGCGCTTTTGATTGCAGAGGATGTTGATCGCCGTCGATTTCCCCGCGTTCGAGCGGCCAGCGAACGCGACCTCGGGTGTCACCGTGGCGGGCAGGTCACGCAAGTGGTTGACGGTCGTATAGAAGCGGGACTGATGCAGCAGGAAGGCCATGGCGAAAAATGGAAACGCGCGAACAGCACGCGGAAAGCGCAAAAGCGGAGCACCGCGGGCGGACAAACGCGATGAGAACGGGTGTGGGGCCAAGGGGGCCGCTGACTGGCGGCTTAGGCAATAGCGGGGTATTGTACAATACCGCGGTTTTACGCCAGCCGCGGCTGTGGGAGCCGTGCTGACGAGCGCGTGGCCGTGAGCTTGCAGCGGCGAACAGCGGGTCGCCGTCGTTGTTGCGAAACATCCTCGATGCGTGGCCGGGCCGGCGGATGGTGGGTTGCAGCTCCCGGGCTGCTCTCATCGGTAACGGTCAGAGGGCACTCAATTCCGAAAAGACGAAACCGGGTGTGCGAATGAATCGACTCTGCAAGTTTTTGGTGGTCCTTGACGTCGCGGCAGGATGTTGGTGGGGCGGGGCGGCAGCAAGCGCGGCGCAGCCGGACATGAATCGAGGGCAGGCGATCGCGGCGAGCGTTTGCGCGACGTGCCATGGGGCTGACGGCAACAGCGCCACAGCGGCGTTTCCGAAGCTTGGCGGGCAGGGTGCCGATTATCTGCTCAATCAGTTGAAGGGTTTCAAGGTCCAGCCGGGCGAAAAAGTTGCCGTGCGCCAGAATCCGGTCATGGGGGCCATCGTCGCTTCGCTCTCCGATCAGGATATGGTCAACGTCGCGGCGTACTTCGCGGCACAATCGCCGAAACCGGGCGTGGCGCGCAATGCCGCGACGGTCTCGCTGGGGCAGAAAATATATCGCGGCGGCATCGCGGACAAAAACGTGCCGGCCTGCGCGGCCTGTCACGGGCCGACCGGTCGGGGCGTGCCGAGTCAATATCCGCGCGTGTCGGGTCAGTGGGCCGATTACCTCACGGCGCAGTTAACCGCGTTCCAGCAGGGTACGCGCGCCAACGGACCGATGCACGACATCGCATCAAGGTTGTCTGACCAGGAAGCGAAGGCGGTTGCCGATTACATGGCCGGGCTGTACTGACAGGCCGGCCGATTTATCGAAACCCAAGCCGGCCATCTGGCCGGCGTGAACAAAAAAAGGGTGGGCGCGCCAAGCTCTCGGCGGACCCGCCCTTTTTTCTGGCAGTTTGGAGTGGGAATGAGCGTCACCACCTCGGGTTATCAATTGAAGTCGGAGCGGCGCGCGCTGAAGCGCGCTGTCGAGTTGTTGAGTTCCATGCGGTTTGCGATTGCGCTGCTCGTCGTGCTGGCGATCGCGAGCATCATCGGGACGGTGCTGACGCAGGACGACCCTTATCCGAATTATGTCAATCAATTCGGCCCGTTCTGGGCCGACATTTTCCGCGGACTGAGCCTCTACACGGTCTACAGTGCTTGGTGGTTCATGCTGATCCTCGGCTTTCTGATCGTGTCGATTTCGCTGTGCGTGGTGCGCAACGGGCCGAAGATGATCGCCGATGCGAAGAGCTGGAAGGACAAGGTGCGCGAGGGCAGTTTGCGTGCCTTTCATCACAAGGCGGAGTACGCGGTGCATGGCTCGCGCGCCGAGACGGCGATGCTCGTCGGCGGACTCCTTCGCAAGCTCGGCTACCGCCTCGTCGTGCGCGAGAGCGAGGGCGCGACGCTGATCGCCGCCAAACGGGGCGCGCTCGCGAAGATCGGCTACATCTTCGCGCATGTGGCGATCGTCGTGATCTGCTTGGGCGGGCTGCTCGACAGCAATCTGCCCATCAAATTTCAGATGTGGCTGTTCGGCAAATCGCCGGTGACGAGCAACGGCGTGATCAACGAAATCTCGCCAGAGCATCGCCTGGCGCCGTCGAACCCTACCTTTCGCGGCTATGCGTGGGTGCCCGAGGGGCAGCACGTGTCGACGGCAATTCTCAATCAGCCCAACGGTTCGCTGATTCAGGATCTGCCCTTCTCGATCCAGCTCAACAAGTTCGTCGTCGACTATTACTCGACAGGCATGCCGAAGCTCTTCGCGAGCGACATCGTCGTCATCGATAACAAGACGGGCGCGCGCATTCCGGCTCGGGTCGAAGTCAACAAGCCGTTCGAGTACGACGGGGTGGCCATCTATCAATCGAGTTTTCAGGACGGTGGCTCGCAGCTCTCGATGACGGCTTGGCCGATGGTGGGCGACAGCACGAAGACGACGTCGATCGGCGGCATCGTCGGCGCGTCTGCGCCGCTTTCGGCATCCATGCCGGGCATCGATGGGCAAACGGTCGAGTTCAGCGATTTCCGGGCGATCAATGTCGAGAACATCACGAACGCCACCGGACAGATCGATGCGCGCGGTGTTGCATCGCACGAGACGGTCACGCAGTTTCTCGACAGCCGGCTCGGCTCGGGGGCGAAGACCTCGAAGCCGCTCGATCTGCACAACGTCGGCCCGTCGGTGCAGTACAAGGTGCGCGGCACGGACGGGCAGGCGCGCGAATTCAACAACTACATGCTGCCGGTCGACATCGGCGGCGAGCGGATGATGCTCGCGGGTGTGCGTCTTGCCCCCGAAGATCCATTCCGCTACCTGCGCATTCCGGCCGACAGTGGCGGCACCGTCAAGGAGTGGATGATGCTGCGTGCGGCGCTCGAGAACCCGGCGTTGCGCGCACAGGCGGCTCACCGTTTCGCCGAGCGCTCGCTGCCCGACCAGAACACGACGCTGCGCGAGCATCTCGCCGAAAGCGCGTTGCGTGTACTGACGCTTTTTGCCGGAGGCGACGAGAGCACCGGCAAGTCCTCCGGGGGCCAGGCGGACGCGGGCTTCCAGGCGATCGCGACCTTTATCGACCACTCCGTGCCGAAAGCCGAGCAGGAGAAGGCGGCATCGCTGTTGCTGCGCATGCTCGAAGGCGCGACGTGGGACCTCTGGCAACTGGCCCGCGAGCAGGCCGGCGAGCCCGACATGTTGCCCGACGCCGACGCGAGCCGCTTCGTCCAAAGCTCGATCAATGCGCTTTCAGACAGCTTTTTGTATGGATCTCCCGTCTACTTGCAGCTTGATTCGTTCAAACAGGTGCAAGCTTCGGTATTTCAGCTGACGCGCGCGCCGGGCAAGAAAGTGGTGTATCTTGGCAGCCTGTTGCTCGTGGTCGGCATCTTCTCGATGTTCTATGTGCGGGAACGGCGGCTGTGGTTTTGGCTCAAAGACACGGGTGCGGGCGCGAGTGTCGTGATGGCGATGTCGACGGCGCGCAAGACGCTCGACTTCGAGAAAGAGTTCGCGCAGACGCGCGACAGGGTGGGTGCCACGCTGGGCGCGACCGCCCATGAAGCAGCAAGCTCGCCGGCTGAAGCCGCTGGCCGCGATCACACACGGTAACATCATGGATCTGACAAACGTCTCCCGCGCTCCCCTCTCGGCGGACGCTTCCTCCTTGTCCTCACTCGGCGCCTTCGACGATCGTTCCTTTCTAAGGCGTCTTGGGGCATTCGATTGGCTGTTCGCGATTGCGTTGATCGCGGGCGCGGGTTTGGCGCTCTCGCGCTATCACGCGTTCATGAATTATTACGACAAGCTCGTGCTCGTCTGTTCGGTGCCCGCGCTGATCGTGCTCGGCTGGCGCTGGAAGCCCGCGCGGCTTTTGATGGCGAGTATCGCTGTGCTCGCGTTGCTGTCGATCGATATCTATCACGGCGATCTGTCGCGCGCCGACAGCGCTTTTCTCCTCAAGTACTTCCTGTCGAGCCAGTCGGCGATTCTCTGGATGTGCGCGCTGTTCGTGCTCGCCACGTTGTTCTACTGGATCGGCATGCTCTCGCGCTCGCCCTCGGGTGGCGCGATCGGCTCCAAGCTCACGTGGTTCGCCGTATTGATGGGCTTCACCGGCTTGATGGCGCGCTGGTATGAGTCGTACCTGATCGGCGCCGACGTCGGCCATATCCCCATTTCGAATCTCTACGAGGTCTTCGTTCTCTTTTGTTTGATCACGGCGCTCTTCTATCTGTACTACGAACAGCATTACGCCACGCGTGCGCTCGGCTCGTTCGTGCTGCTCGTCATCAGCGCGGCCGTCGGCTTTTTGATGTGGTACTCGATCGCGCGTGACGCGCAGCAGATCCAGCCGCTCGTGCCGGCCCTTCAGAGCTGGTGGATGAAGATCCACGTGCCCGCGAACTTCATCGGCTACGGCAGTTTTGCGCTCTCGGCGATGGTCGGGGTGGCGTATCTCGTGAAGGAGCGCGGCATCCTCGCGGACCGGTTGCCCGCGCTTGAGGTGCTCGATGACCTCATGTACAAGTCGATCGCCGTCGGCTTCGCGTTTTTTACGATCGCCACGATTCTCGGCGCGCTGTGGGCCGCCCAGGCGTGGGGCGGCTACTGGAGCTGGGACCCGAAGGAGACGTGGGCGCTGATCGTCTGGCTCAACTACGCCGCCTGGCTGCATATGCGGCTTATGAAGGGGCTGCGCGGTGCGGTTGCCGCTTGGTGGGCCCTGACCGGGCTGCTTGTGACGACCTTCGCCTTCCTCGGCGTCAATATGTTCCTCTCGGGCCTGCACAGTTATGGCAAGCTGTAAGATGGCGCGCGGCCGGTTGGCCTGAGCGGGCCTTGATGGGTTCGCGTTGTTCCAGGTTGGTCACCTTCGTAGCAAGAAAACCGCCGAGCGTTTGTCCGCCGGCGGTTTTTTTTCGTCAGCAGATTTCGATTTGGATGCATCCAAACGCCTTGACGAGCGGTATATGGTGCGGGGGGCTCCGATCGGTCAGTCGATGCTGACGCGAGGCGTGGCCTAGCCCCTGGGTGTTTTAAGAGGAGCAGTCAAGTGTTGATCAAACGAGAGCAGCGCGTTTT
>JAXDQB010000356.1:0-4868 GCA_034668065.1 Paraburkholderia sp. | reverse complement strand
GCGCGTTCTGCTGTTGCAGGCGGCGCTTGACGAGGTCCACGCGCGTCTGTAGCTCGCGCTGCGTGATGACGTCGTCGTTGACAATGGCCGCGACCGCGTCGACGGCTTGCCCCTCGACCGCGCCGACAGGCTGCGCGCTCTGACCCTGCAACGCCTGAGCCGCGGCCGGCAGCGCCGGGACGAGGAACAACAGGCCTGAAGCGACGGCGACACTCGCCGCGAGCGTTGCGAAGCGAAGCTTATTCGTGATTGCCACAGCTACTCCATTCGTATCGGGCCGCCGAATTCCTGCCCGGCCCCTTTTTGCGAGATGAATCGCGCTTGTATGCACCGTTTTGGCCAGTGCCGGCCTCGCTTCTCATTGGTAGTCGGAAAACCGTGAAAGTGGCGGCCCCGGTAGCGGGGGCGGCGTGTAGCCTTCCACCCCAGCGCGAAATGCCGCCACGAGCCCGGTATCGATGTGCGTGAGCCCCTTGAGCGTCAACTGCATAAGGAACCGCGTCCCGGAGGTCGGCTGCAGCGTCGTAGTAATACCGTCCACGTAGCGCTGCACGCCGAGTCCGAGCGACCAGCAGTCGGCATCGTACTGGAAGCCGACAAGCCCGTCGACGAGGCGATTGCCGCCCAGGTCGTAATTGATCCGAGCGACGCCGTAGATCCGCCGCGAAAGCGGCCATTCGCCCGAAATCAACAATTGATTGATCGGCTGGTTGTTGTTAAGCGCCAGATCGGCCCGCGTATATTGATAGGACACGTTGATGACCTTGCGGTCGGCGGGACTGTAGCCGAAGCCGGCGCTCGATTGAACCACCTGGTTGCTGTCGGGATTATATTGGATCGCCGCTTCCGAAGCGAAACCGGCCCCCAGCTTGACCGATGCGCCTGTAATGAAGTTCGAATGGCTTGCCGACGACGGTACGGAGTTCGGAACGAGCGTCAGTTGCTGGTTCGTGAAGTAGTACTCCTGCGCAAAGACGAAGCGCGCACGCTCGTCGCCCGTCGCCGGATCGATGAAACGCGTCGTGATCGCGGCCGTGATGCGGTTCGCATCGGCAATGCGGTCGTTACCGACGAACGTGTTGGGCGTGAAAATTTCCGCCAGACCGAAGTCGGCGTTAGCGGTGTCGAAAAGCGGCGCGGCGTTCTGATTGCGGTATGGCGTGTAGACGTAGTAGAGCCGCGGCTCGAGAGTCTGGATATAGTCGCTGCCGAACAAATGCACCGACCGCTCGAAAATGAGACCGCTGTCGAAGCTGTAGGTGGGAATCGATTCGGTGAAATTTTTCGGCTCCCCTGCCGGCACATCCGTCCCGATGTTCGTGAGGTTGTACGACGCGAAGTGCATCTGCACCTTCGGAACCACGAAGTAACCGGGCCCGTTGATGCCGTATGACAGGTACGGATTGAAAACGAACCGGTCGCCCTGCGTGGTGTTCGCAGTCGGGATGGTAAAGCGCGTCGCATCGGCTTCCGCGCCGAAATCGAAGCCGCCGACGTTGTACTTTGCGTACTTGACGTTCGCCTGCGGCTCGCGCGCATAGGGCGTCCCAGTGGCAGTGAACGACTGCCAACGCTGCTCACGCAAAAGCACCGACCACGGCCCGTTGTTGTACGTCACGCCCGCTTCCTGCTGATAAACGAGCTGCGTGCCGACGAGGAACTGGTTGCCCGCCGTACCGAGTTGATACGGGTAGTTGACGTCCGAGACCTTGTTGTAATCGACGTAGGCGGCGAAACCGTTGCCGAGATTCTGGTTATGCTGCCAGAAAATTCCGTAGCGGTTGGTATGCGTTTGCATGTCATCCGGGAGAAAGTCGCTATAGAACGTCCCTGAGTAGGTCGGCGAAAGATAGCGAAAGTTCTCACCCAGCTGCACACCGCGACTCGACATGATGCGAGGCGTCAACGTCAAATCACGGTTCGGCGCGATGTTGAAGTAGTACGGCTGCGAAAAATCGAAGCCGTTCGACCCGCCGGTCGAAATGAGCGGCGGTAGCAGACCACTCTGCCGATCGTCGCTCAGCGGAAAGGGCAGCCACGGGCTCGCAAAGATCGGCACGCCTTGAAAAAACAGCACGCCGTTGTGCGCGATGCCTTCGTTCGAGCCCGTATCGAAATCGAACTTGCTGCCGCGGATGAACCACGCCGGCTTCGCGCACTCGCAGCCCGTGTAGGTGGCATCGATGAATTCCGAGCGCTCCGCGTCGATCAATTTGACGCTTTTCGCGCTTCCGGTACCGTTGCGCAACGTAAAGTGATACTTCGGCGTCGGCATGTAGCCCTGGCTTTGCCCCACCACCATGTGGGCCTCCGGCCCGATGAACTGCACGCCATCGTTGATCACGCGCACGTTTCCGTATGCGTCGGCGATGTCCGTGTCCTCGTCGTAGTGGAGCGCATCGCCCTTGATGACTGACGTGTTGTGCCGCACTTCAGCCGAACCCCTCGCAGCGACATCGCGATTCGCGGTGCCGCTCGCCTGGTCGCCAAGCACGAAGGTAGCCGGCGCGCTGCCGGGCGGGAGCAAATGCTCCTCGATTTGCGGTGCGAGCCGCAAACTCCAAGGCTGGTCAATCG
This sequence comes from Paraburkholderia sp., assembly GCA_034668065.1. GTDB lineage: Bacteria > Pseudomonadota > Gammaproteobacteria > Burkholderiales > Burkholderiaceae > Trinickia. Next base: position 2,291 of record JAXDQB010000356.1, on the reverse strand, counting down.
ACTGAGGTGCGGCGGCGGCGCCGGAGAGCTGCGCATTCGCGACGGCCGGCATCAAGCCCGGCACGGCAATCAACGCAGCGACGAGGCGTTTCATGCGCGGCGCGCGGTCGGAGCCGAAGGAGTGCGTTCGATGAAGCTGTCTAGGCGGCATGTATCGGTTTGCGAAACGGCCGGCAGGCCGGCACGGCGCCGGTCGCACGAGCGTGCACCGCCGCGGGACGTGACGGCCTTGCGCCCCTTCGTCGGAATGCATGACGAAGGGTGGTCTTGCAGGACCGCGCGAAGGCCGACACGTGGCACATCAAAAAAGTCGTCGGGTATTATATGGCAATACGTTTCACCCCCCGCCTTTCATGACGACACCCTCCACCGCCAATATTCGCCTTCAGGCACTCGGCCACTGGCTAGACGCTCACGCGGCACGCTATGGTCTCGAGCTCGCCACACTCGTCCCAGCTTCCACCGACGCGAGCTTTCGCCGCTATTTCCGGCTCGCGAGCGCAGGCAGCCACGGCACCTCGCTTATCGCGGTCGATGCGCCGCCGCCGGAAAAATGCCGTGAGTTCGCGCAGATCGCCGGCATACTGGCCGCGGCCGGCGTACATGTGCCGCGCGTGCTCGAATGCGATCTCGAACGCGGTTTCATGCTGCTCACCGACCTTGGCACCAAGCCCTACATTGCCGCGCTTCATGCGAACGATCCGCAAGGCGCCCAGCCGCTCATGCGCGATGCGCTCGACGCCTTGATCCGCTGGCAGCTCGCGTCGCGCGAAGGCGTGCTGCCGGTCTTCGACGAAGCGTTCATGCGGCGGGAAATGGAGCTCATGCCCGAGTGGTACATCGGCCACCATCTGGGCCGGGCCGTCGACGAGAAGATGCGCGGCGTGCTCGAGCGCACCTATGCGCTCATCATCGCGAGCGCACGCGCGCAGCCGCAGGTCTACATGCTGCGCGATTTCATGCCGCGCAACCTGATGATCTGCGAGCCGAACCCGGGCGTGCTCGACTTCCAGGATGCCGTCACGGGGCCGATCACCTACGATGTCGCCTCGCTATTGCGCGACGCGTTTCTCAGCTGGGACGAGGAGTTCGAACTTGATTGCTTCGCCTACTACTGGGAGCGCGCGAAGAAAGCGGGGCTGCCCGTCGATGCCGATTTCGGCGAGTTCTACCGACAGATCGAATGGATGGGGCTGCAGCGTCACATCAAGGTCCTCGGGCTCTTCGCCCGCCTGCACTATCGCGACGGAAAATCGCGCTACCTCGCCGATCTGCCACGCTTCATCGGCTACGCGCGAAAAGTCAGCGAACGATACCGGCCGCTCGCGCCGTTCGCGCGGCTCATCGACGAGCTCCACGGCCGCCCGGCTGATGTCGGCTACACGTTCTAAGGGCGGGCCAACCCCATGACGGCAGCGCTGACTAAGCTCACTAAGCTCACTAAGCTCACTAAGGCAATGATTTTCGCGGCGGGTCGCGGCGAGAGAATGCGTCCGCTCACCGATGACTGCCCAAAGCCACTGCTCGAGGCGGGCGGCAAGCCGCTCATCGTCTGGCAGATCGAGCACCTCGCAAGTGCGGGCTTTACGACGATCGTCATCAATCACGCATGGCTGGGCGAACGGATCGAGAGGACGCTCGGGGACGGCTCGCGCTGGGGCGTGCGCCTCGCCTACTCGGCCGAAGGCGTCGCGCTCGAGACGGCCGGCGGCATCGCGCAAGCGCTCCCGCTCATCGAAGAGGACGGCGAGCCGCAAGTCTTCGCCGCCGTAAGCGGGGACATTTACTGCGATTTCGATTACGCGCGCTTACAAACGGGCGCACCCAGGCTCGCGGCGATGGCGGAGCCAGGCATGCATCTGGTGATGGTGCCGAACCCGACGTTTCATCCGGCGGGCGATTTTGCGCTCATCGACGGACGGCTTTCGCTCGACGGCGCGCCGCGCTACACGTTCGGCAACATCGGGCTCTACGACACGCGCATGTTTCGCGGCCTGGCCCCCGGCGAGCGCTGCGCGCTCAAGCCGTACTACCAGGCGGCGATCGCAGCCGGGCGCGCAAGCGGTGAGCTTTACGAAGGACGGTGGGAAAACGTCGGGACGCCCGAGCAATTGCGTGTACTCGATGCGGCGCTTAGTGTCCCACTCCGTTAGCCGTCATCTGATCGGCCGGCTCCTCGCGCGCGGCCTGCTGCTGTTGCTGCAGCGCCCACATCTGCGCGAACGGGCCACCCGCGCGCAGCAGCGCTTCGTGGGTGCCGCGCTCGACGATGCGGCCAAGGTCCATCACGA
>JAXDQB010000355.1:0-3532 GCA_034668065.1 Paraburkholderia sp. | reverse complement strand
GTTCGCCGGAATGGCTTCGACGGGGCGCTCCGGCAGGCGGACCCCGAACGCATATTCCGCATGGCGATAATAGTGATGCCAGCGCGCTTTCGGCGATTGTACGACGCACCGCAATAACGCCAACCGCACAGGCGTAAAAAACGGCCAAATGGCGAAGCGCCGCGGCAATCGGCCACGCACAGTGACACCGGAAATCCCCCCGACGGCCAACAAACGGCCGCCAAACGGGCCGCCAAACGGGCCACCAACGGGCCACCAAACGGGCCACCCAACGCCCCTCCGACGGCCCAAGGCAGAGGAGCGCTGCGGCGCCGGCGCTAAAAGCCGATCTGGCGCCGGCGCGTCGCGCGGTCGAGGCGGATGTCGTCGGCACGGACTTCGTCGCGCCCATCGACACGAGCCGCACCAAAACCGTGCAAGATCGCGCGGCGCATGTCGCGCGGCGAGGCATGCGCAAGCGCGTCGAGCGCGTCGTCGCCGAGCGCGGCCGGAAACCGTTGGCCCCAACTATGCGCCGAGCGGATCTCGTCGTAGATGACCTGGGCAATGCGCCGCGCGCCGGCCACGTCGGGCGGCATGATTTCGTAGACGCTCATGCGGCTGAGGATGGGTTCCGGAATGGCGCGGTCGTCGTTGGCAGTGGCTATCCAGATCACTTGTGCAGCGTTGATCGGAATTTCTGCGAACTCGTCGATAAAGGCCTGGGCCGTTTCATGTTCGAGCAACGCGTAAAGCGCGCCGAGCGGATCGTATTGCGAATCCCCATTCGCTTTATCAATTTCGTCGACGACAATGACAGGGTTCGCATAGCTGCCGTTCACGAGCGTTTCGAAGATCTTGCCGGGCTTCGCGTTCTTCCACTGCGACGAGGCGCCCGACAGAATCCAGCCGGCCGTGAGCGAACTCATCGCAACGTATTGATACGCCGTTCCGAAAAGCCGCGAAAGCGCCTTCGCAAAATGGGTCTTGCCGATGCCGGGCTCCCCAAGCAGCAGGATCGGCATCACTTCCAGCCGGTCTTCCGTCTCCATGCAAAGGGCGACTTGCCGCCTCACGTCCTCGAGCGGCTCGGCGAAATTGGGCAGGGCGTCGAGCAGCGCGTCGATCGACGGCATGCGGTTCGGCTTCACGCAAAAACGCAGGTTGCCCACCTTCAGCATCTTCTCGTAAGTGGCGCGCAGCGCTTCGTTCGCGCTGTCCCCCAGTTCGTTCAGGGCCGTCTCGACCTGCTCCAGATCGTAGACCTTGCTGAACGATGCCACCGCGAGTTCCTTTGTGACCATCGCTGTTGTCATTGCTCACCTCACCGTACGAAAGGAGCGAGACGCTCACCTTCGGTCGTCCCCCGGAGATCCGCGCCCGACGACGCAGCGCGCGCATTTCGCTTCACGACTTCACGACTTCACGACTTCACGACTTCACGACTTCGACGATTCCAGTGTAGCCACGCAAGATCCGTGCGCAAAGCAAGCAGCAGGCCGAAGATGCTGCTGATAGATTGGCTTGAGCCCATTCAAACTTCTTGATCCCACTTGGTGCGACCTGGGCGACTTTGGGCCACTTGGGCGGCGGACGGCGGGCGGCGCGGGCGGGTTCTTAGGCGTAAGATGGGCCCTGCGCTTACGACGGTCGGCCAAGCGCGAAGGAGGCGCATCGGATGAGATGGCAAGCCGGGATCGCGGCAGCGCTTTGGCGCAAGAAACCATCGAAGACGATTCAGCGGCGCGCACTCAAGAAGGCTGCGCCCTGCCGCCCGGTCCGCGGCGCGTCGCGGCCACTCATCCCGCCCTCGCCATCCCGAATGGCCAGTGGGCAAGCTGGACCCTCATCGATAGTAATCCGACGCTCGTCTATCGCATCCACGCGAGTCGTTGTTTCTCATTGACGGATCGAATCAGGCAGGAACGGCGCCGCATGCGAAATCCCGAAGAATGGCAACGAGGCGCAGCGGCGAGTGCGAATAAGGACTTCGTCGCAGTCAGCTGGAATCTGCACAAAGGGCGCTCGCCGCTCGGATTCACGGCATGGAGGGCGATGCAGCGCTGGGTGGAATCGACGCACGCCGATGCCTATTTTCTGCAGGAGGCGATGGCTAGGCGTATGCCGGGCCCGGTACTCGCAACGAGCTTCGGCGCCCCCGCGCACGACCCGCTCGCCGACGTCTGGGAATGTCAGGCCACCGAACTCGCCCACGCGCTCGAACTCGATATCGCGCTCGGGCCCAATGTGTTCAAGCCGTCGTGGCGGCACGGCAACGCAATTCTTTCGCCGCATCCGCTCGATCTGGGCGGGCGCTGGGACATCTCGGCGCATCGCTTCGAGAAGCGCGGGCTGCTCGTCGCACGGGCGAGGTTTGCGGGCCGCTCGGTGACGCTGCTGTGCGCGCACCTTGCGCTCACGCGCACGGCCCGGCTGCGACAGATGAACTGGATCGCCCATTGGATCGCCCGCGAAGCGCCCAACGGGCCGCTCGTGCTCGCCGGCGACTTTAACGATTGGCGCAACGACTCGATTCCGCTTTTCGCGGAGCACCGGCTCAAGGAGGTTGCCACCGAGCTCGGTCAATCCGCGCGCACCTTCCCCGCGTTTTCGCCTGCGCTCGCGCTGGACAAGATGTTCGTGCGCGGCATGCGCCCCGTCGAATGGATGCCGCCCACGCAGGAAACGGCGTGGCTGTCCGACCATCTGCCGTACGTCGCACGGCTGCGGCTTGACGAGTGACCTCCCGAAGAACCGGGGCGGCAACGGCCGCTCAGCTACAGGGAAATCGTCGCGCCGCCTTCGCGCCGAACGGCCCGCGGCAACATGTTTGCAACGCGCCTGGCACGCTCGGCCTGCGGCGCGCTAAAATACAAGATTGTGCGTCGTTGGGACGCTTTTCAGCGAACGCGCAGCGCCTGAGCCCTTACCGGCCGCAGCGTTTGCGGCCGAGCGCATCTGCCTTCTCTTCGCAATGTCCAAGCAGCCATGAGCAACCTTAATCCGCAAACTGTCCTTTCCGTCCATCACTGGACCGACACCCTCTTTAGCTTCACCTGCACGCGCGACGCATCGTTTCGTTTCGAGAATGGCCAGTTCACCATGGTGGGTCTCGAAGTCGAAGGTAAGCCGTTGATTCGCGCCTACAGCATGGCTAGTGCGAACTACGAAGAAAACCTCGAATTCCTCAGCATCAAGGTGGCCGATGGTCCGCTGACCTCGCGTCTGCAGCACTTGAAGGTAGGGGACCAGGTGCTCATCGGCAAGAAGCCGACCGGCACGCTCGTGGCGGACAACCTACTGCCCGGCAAGACGCTATGGCTGCTCTCGACCGGCACGGGTCTCGCGCCGTTCATGTCGGTCATCAAGGATCCGGACGTCTACGACCGCTACGAGAAGGTTGTCCTCACGCACACGTGCCGCTTCGTCGACGAACTCGCCTACAAGGAATACATCACCGAGCACCTGCCGGAACACGAGCACATCGGCGAGTTGGTGCGCGAGAAGCTCGTCTACTATCCGACAGTCACCCGCGAGACGTTCATGAACCGCG
>JAXDQB010000354.1:0-5961 GCA_034668065.1 Paraburkholderia sp. | reverse complement strand
CTGCGCAAGTTCGGATTCCGCACGGTGCTCATCTACAACGCCGCGTTTGCCGGCATTGCGATTGCAGCGTACGGCACCTTTTCTCCCAACACACCGATCAGGGTCATCTGGGCGATCGTGCTCTTCGGCGGATTTTTCCCGGCGCTGCAATTCACCGGCCTCAACTCGATCATCTATGCCGACATTGCAAGCCGTGATGTCGGCCGCGCCACCAGCCTCGGCAGCGTTGTCCAGCAAATGTCGCTGGGCCTTGGGGTCACGGTTGGCGGCATCGCTCTGCAGGTTGGACGCGCGCTGCATGGACACTCGCACGCGATGTGGTCCGACTTCTGGCCGGCCTTCCTCGTGGCCGGGCTCTTCTCCTTTGGATCGATCCCCGTCACGCGCCGTCTCGCACCGGATGCCGGCGACGAAATTGCACGCGGCTCCCGTGGCTAGATGCCCGTCGGCATCGTAGCCTCGTCAAAGTCGAATCAATGCCTGGCGGGCCATCGGGTTCGAGATCGGGTTCGCGCAACGATAACGTCCGCCCGAGAACCCGCTTCTCTCCGGTCAAGCATACCTCTCCATCTTTTATTTTCTGCTTAATGTGATGGCGCTCTGCGGCCCGTCGAGTTCGGCTCCGCCCTTCTCATCGACTTGCAAGCGCTTGTTCGCGCGTTCGTTCGCGCGCTTGTAGGCCCACGCGGTGAGCACGGGAGTCAGCACCGCTGTGACGATCACCGAGGCTGCGACCTGAACCGTCGCGACCGGCGCGATCGCCGCGTAACTGTGGTCGGCAAGCGCGATGGCTTGCGGCGTGCCGGTGGCGTTGCCCGCCGTGCTCGACGCAGCAGCACCCGCGACACCACTTCCGCCGAGCAAGCGATCTGCAAAGATGCACACCAAGCCGGTTATCACGAATACGGTGATGCCGAGAATGATGCCTGAAATGCCGGCCGTAAAGACCGACTTGAGGTTGATGCCCTGCCCCAGCGTAAATGCCATAAACGGCACGATCAGCGGCTCGTGCTTGCTGAAAAAATCGCGCAACTCGCTATCGAGATTGCCTAGAATCGCACCGGCGAAGATCGGCGCAATTACTGACAGCATTGTCAGCCATGGAATGGTGGCAAGGCCCGCACCGACGAGCACGAGCATCGTCACGAATGGACCGGTCTCAATGCTTTGCGCCACATAGGTGCCGGAATCATCCTTATTGCCGAAAGTGCTGGTGAGCGCGAGGAACATCCCACCGTTCGTGTCGTTCATCGCCGCGAGAACCGCCAGCGTGGACAGGCCGATGAGATTGCCATGGAATAAATGGGCGATCGCGAGCGCGATCACGATGGCAGTGCCCACCTTGGCGCAGAGAATACCGAAGCCGCGCTTGAGCATAGTCGGCGCAGCGCGTAGCGTCATTTTGGTTCCGACAGTGAAGAGGTACATTGCAAGGACGGTCGGGTAACCGACATTGGTTAGCGCCTGAGTGAACCCGCCGATCTTGAGCGCATTCGGAATGAACGTGTTGATCGCCATGCCTATGAAAAGCGGAACGACCATCAGGCCGCCGGGCACTTTATTAATAGCTTGGTAAATGCGCATGATGCGTTTGTCTCCTTGGGTACTTCGTGAGTCCCTGGCGACACTGTCTGCCAATGCCGCCTCTTCTTGTAGTGCTCTGTCGTGTCCTTTCGCGTGCGGCCGCGCCTCCTGAAACCGGCAGCTGAATTCAGGTCTTGGTACCGAAGATACTGCCCCTTCAGCATGCAGAATTGCATTTTGGATGCAAAGCAATGTAGGCAGGTCGCGCAGCTTTATCAAGCAGCGATCGTGCGAAAAGCGTCGTCGTTTTCCCTGACGCGCCTGAAAGATTGAGTAGTCCATTCCATCTATCAGGCCGCACCTTCGTCGTAATACCGACTCCGGTTTGAAACCGCGCCGGCCGTGCGATGAGTGAGGCGTCCCTGCGTGCCTGCGTGCCTGCGTCCCTGCGTCCCTGCGTGCCTGCGTGCCTGCGTGCCTGCGTGCCTGCGTGCAGGGTGCAGGGTGCGCTCGTACCCACACCCGCCTACGGGTTTACGTTGTTGGCCTCGCTTCGCATGTCCTCTATTACTCAGTCACGCGCGATCCTTTCACTTTGCATTTCCTTTATGAAGAATCGCTCTCTTTGCCTCTAACCCAAGCGGAGGCGTGTCGTGACACGCAGGAATTCCACGGCAAGCCCGTCATCGTGTTTGCAATCTGCTATTCCGGCGCGGTCGAATCAGGTGCCCGGGCCATTGAGGCCGTGCGAACTTTTGGCAAGGCTTGCGGCGAGCATATCGGATCCATGCCCTACGCGGCATGGCAGAAGGCGTTCGATCCCTTGCTCGCGCCCGCATCGCGCAGCTACTGGAAGTCGCACAATTTCGTCGAATTACCAGCCTAGCGCTTCGCTTTTTCATTGCTTCAGAGCCGTGATGCCACGCTTGCCGTGCTCATCACGGCCAATCTAGGAGGATCGATGCCATGAGTCGCAAATATATCGATTGCCGGGAGTTTCCGAGCGAAATGAACTGCACGGTCGCGCTTGTTGCGGATTCCGAGAACGAATTGGTCGAAGCGGCCGTCCAGCATGCGGTGGCCGTTCATCATCACGCCGATTCTCCGGAACTGCGTTCTCAGCTGCGCGCGCTTTTCCACGAAGGCACGCCGCCTGTTGAGCCGCCCAGCGCGAAATAGATCGGCATTGCAGAACGATCAGCCGAACGGCCGCACGCCGATGAGCCAGCCGTGTAGAAAAAACGCGAAGACGGCCCACGCAACCAGCCCGCCGACGATGGCTGCCACGTCCCCAGCCGCTGTGCCGGCAGGGGACTGTATGCCCGCAATGCGATCTCGGTGGCGCCAGACGAGCAACCCGACAGTCGCCCACACGAAGAACGCACCGAACAGGATGGCGGCATTGACCGTCCGGCTGACAAGCAGATGCCCGATTGCCCATACCGCAACTCCGGCGTACATTGGATGCCCGATCGCGCGCTTGATTCGGTTGGCGGGCACATATGCCGCCGCGATTAACGTGAATGCGACTGCAACGAGAAGCGCCGTCAAATGACGCATACTGCCAGGAGGCATCCACAAAAGGGGCGCGGAGCGCCTTGCGATGCCGTAACCCAAGATGATCAGCACGAAACCGATCACCGAGATGATCGAATAGACGCCTTTCCAGCGACGCTCGCCAAGGCGAGCAAACTGCGAGGCACGCCATGGCTCGGCGACAAGGCGCACTGAGTGCACGCCCAGAAAAATAATCAGCCCCAAAATCAGCATCCCCATATCGAGCTCCTTTTGGCGTTTTTGTTATTGCCCCGATGCGCATGGGCGAGCCACAGGTATTGTAGGACACCGCTTCGGGCAGGAGTTACGGAGCCGCGGCAATAACCTCGGCCATGGAGGCAGTCAATTTCTTGGCGTACGGCACATGCAGGAACTCGTTCGGCCCGTGTGCGTTCGATTTTGGCCCGAGCACGCCGCAGACGACGAATTGCGACTTGGGAAAGCCGGCCTGCAGAATATTCATGAGGGGAATCGTCCCGCCCTGACCGATGTACGCGCAGGCGGCACCGAAATGCGTCTGCGAGGCGAGTTGCAGCGCCTCGGCGAGCCAAGGCGCAAGCTCTGGAGCGTTCCAGCCGTTCGCGGCGCTGGCTTCCGGCGTGAACGTCACTTTCGCGTTATAGGGCGGATCGAGCTCGAGCAGCGCCTTTAGCTCGGCTACGGCTCGCACCGCATCCACGAGCGGCGGCAGGCGCAACGACAGCTTGAACGCCGTGCGCGGTCGCAGCACATTGCCCGCGCTCGCAAGCGGCGGCAGACCTTGAGCGCCGGTAACCGCGAGCGAAGGCCGCCAGGTCGAGTTGAGCAGGGCTTCGCGCGGATTTGTCGTGATCGGCAACACCGGCTTGCCACCCTGGCCACATGCCCACGGTGCGGGCTTCCAGACCTCGTCCCCGAGAATGCGGGCGGTGGCATCCGCTTCACTGAGACGATTTGCCGGAATCGCGCAATGGAAACCGGCCGGCAGCAAATAGCCGGTGGCGGCATCCTCGAGGCGCTCGAAGACCTGGCGCATGACGCGAAAGCTCGACGGCACGATGCCGCCGTACGAGCCCGAATGCACGCCTTCTTCGAGCACTTCGACCTCGAGCGAGCCTCCTACGAGGCCGCGAAGCGAAGTCGTCAGCCACAACTGATCGTAATTGCCGGCGCCGGAGTCGAGGCATACGACGAGTCCCACATCGCCGAGCCGCTCGCGCAGCGCGTCTACATAAGGAAGCAGGTCATAGCTGCCCGACTCTTCGCAGGTTTCGATGAGGCCCACGCAGCGCGGGCGTTCGATACCCTGGGCATCGAGCGCGGCTAGCGCACAGAGGCTTGCGTAGATGGCGTAGCCGTCGTCGGCACCCCCGCGGCCATAGAGCTTGCCGTTTTCGTACTTCGGCAGCCACGGTCCGAGGTCGCTGCGCCAGCCTTCGAATTCGGGTTGTTTGTCGAGATGACCATAGAGCACGATCGACTCGGTGCTTCCGGCGCGCGTGGCCGGCGTTTCGAAGAAAATAACGGGCGTTCGGCCCGGCAGCCTGACGATCTCGAGCTTCAGGCCGCGCACGCGCTGCTGCTCAGCCCAGCGTGCTGCATCGGCGACAACCCGCTCCAGGTAGCCGTGTTTGGCCCAATCCGCATCGAATGCGGGGCTTTTCGCGGGTATTGCGATGTAGTGAGTTAGTGCGGGAACAATTTCGTCGTTCCACTTTCCCTCGACGAATGCGTGAAGTGCGTCGCGATCGAGTTGCGGTTGTGGCGCTTCGGTTGAGTTCATGGCGGATCGCCCCGTGGCTCAAAGCGATCATGATAGTGCGTGGGGCCTGTTCACGGTAATTGCCGTGATAGCAGCCCTCTGACCTGCCTGAGGCATCCATACGTATCATCACGCTTCGATGCCGGCTATCTTTTCCACTAGATTTTGTACGGTACGCGCACGCCGGGTTCGTCCGCAGGAAATCCTTTGTGTTGCGCGAAACCAGAAGCAGGGAATTCACCTGGGCCGATGCCCAAACAATGGCGTCAGGCAGGCGAACCGCTTGTCCTTTCGAATCTCAACCGCGCGAGTCGCAACGGCACTGTCGAGCGCGATCACAACAAATGACGAAAGCCATGCGCGAATTGCCGCTTCATCCTCTGCCGTTGTGCCAACAAGGACTTCCATCCATGTGATCGTGCCGATCGCCCGATAATCGTAGCGCGCCAACTCCTTCATTGCCGCGATGACACCAGCGAGGTAGTCGACCAGAATGCTCGTGTCGAAAAGCGCGTTTACCATTCGGAGCGCAGTTCCCGCTAATATTTAATCCCATCGACCTTCTTGCTCTTCCAGAGCCCGAAAGCGTCGGCCCCTAGCGTCGGCTTATGCTGTGCTATATACGCGGCAATCGCGTCGCGAATGACTGCAGCGCGCGGACTCTGCTCCGCCTCTACAATCATCGCCAACTCGTCGACCTGGGCGTCGGGCAGGTCAACCAAAATTCTGCTCATTTCCGCCTCTCCATTGCATGATATATACGTCGTATATCATTTGGCGTCACTCTGCAGGAAAATTCGAGATAGTAGCCGCGTCGGGACTGCAGCAATCAGACGATCCATCGTCGAATACACTTGCAGGCTGGGCTCGAGAGAAATTCGGCCAGCGCAGCCCGACGCACGTTCGCCGTGAATAAGGCGCTGCGACGTCAATTGGACATGATTCAGCAGTTGTGGGCTGTGAAGCGGATAGTAGACAGCGATCCGATGCCCCTATGCGGCTATCGTGGCGCGCGTGAGAACTTATTTGTCACGGGTGCGGCATGCACAGCTGTCGACGGGCTTCAGCGCTTACGCATGTCCCATGCAAAGCTGTCGACATGCGTTAGCATTTTCAAGCACGTGAGCCAGCTTGCCCGG
>JAXDQB010000353.1:0-9020 GCA_034668065.1 Paraburkholderia sp. | reverse complement strand
CTGTGCGATCCGGCCCGTCCAACTGACTGAATACGTTGGAAGACCGATTCTATTCCGTTTGATTTCCAAGAATTTTCGTATTATCGACGGAAGTTTTCCTCGATAGCATCTCCGATCTTTCCCGATGGTATCGATTACAGTGCTGACGACGATGTCGACGCGGCGTTCCGGGAGGAGCGCTCGCGTCGTCTTCGCCGTGAACGTCGGATCAGGGGAAATCATGAACAAGCTGTTGCGTATCATCCTTGCGGACGACCATAGCATCGTCCGTTTTGGCATTCGCCTTGCGATTGAGGCGAATCGTGTCGCACAGGTCGTCGCGGAAGCCGCCAATTCCGACGAACTCATCGCCGCGGTGAATACCCATGCGTGCGATGCGATCGTCACCGATTACTCGATGCCGGGCGAGCGCACGCAAGACGGCATCGCGTTGATCGGGCGTTTGATGAGAATGAAGCCGGAGGCGCCCATTATCGTGATCACCGCGCTGCGCAATGCGGCGATCCTCAACAAATTGGTAGCGAAGGGCGTCAAGGGCATCGTCGAAAAGGCGGGCGGTGTCCAGGAATTGCATTTGGCGGTGCTCGCGGCGGTGCAAAATCGGACTTACCTTAGCCCGGGGATCGAGTCGTTGCTCGCCAGCGCAAGCATCGTCGGACCGCAGGTGGGGCGTGATGTCGTACTGACGACGTCCGAGCTGGAGGTGATCCGGCTGTTCGCCTATGACGCCATGACGCCGACGCAGATAGCGCAGCGGCTCAACCGAAGCGAGAAGACGATAAGCCGCCACAAAAGCAATGTGAAAAGCAAACTCGGCGTGTCAACGGACCAGGATCTGCTCGAGTATTGCCGCAAAAACGATCTCTCCTTCGCATGAGGCGCATCTTGAGCGGGCCAGCGTTGGGCCGGCGCATCATGCGGCTGGTTGGCTCCCGCGCGATCGCCACGGCGGGCGCCTCGCTGCTCGCGCTTGTTGCGTTGGCCGGTTGCCCGGGCTCCACGCAAACGCGGCAGGCGGCGCCCGTCGGATCGGATTTGCGGTTGTCGCTCTCGCCTGCGGAGCGCTCGTATCTGGAATCGCTTCCCGTGTTGCGCCTGGGCACCGATCCGCAATGGGCGCCGATATCCTATGTCGATGAGCACAGTCGTCTCGAGGGCATTTCGGCTGACTACCTGAGCTTCATTCGCGATTCGCTCGGGGTGCGCTTGCGCATCGTGCCGACGCATTCATGGGGAGAGACGATTCAGCTTGCCAACAGCGGCGGACTCGACGTCGTCGTGGCGGCGTCACGCGCGGACGGCCTCGCGCCCGGATTCGTATATTCGAAACCGTATGTTCGCTACCCGGTTGTCATCGTCACGCGCGAAACCGCACCTTTCATAGGCGGCCCACGCGATATCTCCGGCGCCGAAGTTGCCCTCGTTAAGGACTCCGAAGTAATTCGAGCCGAGCTGCCGGGCTTGCGCAATATGCGCACGGTCACCGTTGCGACGGCCGAAGAGGGGCTGCAAGCGGTGGCGAACAGTCACGCATTCGCCTACATCGGCAATCTTGGCGTCGTCGATCGTCTCGTCAGAGAGAAATACGCCGGCATTTTGCGCGTCGCCGCACCGACCGGCCATGTCGAGGATCTGTCGTTCGGGATTGCGCCGCGCTTCGCTCCGCTCGTGCCGCTCATCGACCGTGTGCTCGCGTCGATTCCGGAAAGCGAGCGCGAGCATATTCAGAACAGCTGGCTCTCCACACACTTCACCTTCGGCATTCCGGTGCGCACGCTGTGGATCGTGCTGACGCCTGTCGTCGTGCTCACAGCAATCTTTTTGGCCGTGCTCTGCGGCTACATGCTCCGATTGCGCAAGGAGGTCAGACAGCGACGCTGGACCGAGCGCCAGCTCGTTTTCGAAACGCAATTCAAGACGCTCTTGATGAACACAATACCGATTCCGGTGTTTGTCAAGGACGCAGAAGGGAAGTACCTGGGCCTCAATCCGGCCTATGAAGCTGCGCTGGGAGTCCGCGCGGACGCACTGATCGGCAAGAAAATGCCGCTCAACGGCCCTATCCACCGGGACGACGCGCGCGAGATCAACGGGATCACCGAACGCGTGCTAGCAACGGGCGCTCCCGCGCATGGCGAGCTCCGTTATCACGCGCCCGACGGCACCATGCACGTGGCGGTGTACTGGGTGCGGCTTTGCAAGGCGGACGACGAGATGCCGCGCGCCGTCGTTGGTGCTTTCGTCGACGTCTCGGACTTGCGCAGGATGGAGCGGCGCGAGATCGACCTGAAACGGCAACTTGTCGAACTGACGCAGGCGCTGCCAGCCGTCGTGTTTCAGTTGCGTTTCGTTCGCAGCCGTCGTCCGCGTTTCGAGCTGATCTTCGTCAATCAGCGGGCGCATGACCTGCTGCGCCTTCATCAATCGGCGGCGGGCGACACGCTTGGCACCTTCCTGCGATGCCTGGATGCGCGTCATCGCTTTCATGTGACGCGCTTGTTCCTGCGCTCGGCCCGCTTGCTCGATCCCGTGCGCGTTGAATTCGAGCTTGCGCTGGGCGGCGCGCGCAGCACTTGGGTCAACCTCGAAGCCGCGCCTCAAACGCGTGAAGACGGAGAAGTTGTCTGGAGCGGCTACGTCCGCGAGGTGAGCTATGCGAAGAAGATTCAAGGCGCGCTCCTCGCCGCCATGCATGTTGCAGAGGAGGCAACGCGTGCGAGGGACACCTTCCTCGCCACGGTGAGCCACGAGATCCGAACGCCGATGAGCGGCGTCGTCGGCATCCTGCAATTGCTCGATCATGGGCGGCTTTCACCTGACGACCAGCACTTGCTCGACATGGCGCGCAGCGCAACCGAGCTTTTGCTGCGCATTCTTAACGACATCCTCGATTTCGCCAAGAGCGAGAATGGGGATTTGACGCTCGAGTGCGCGCCGATGAGCGTCACCGAGCTCGTCGAACGCGTCATGGGCATCGTCGCCCCCGAAATGGAGCGCAAAGGCTTGCATTTGGACGTCGACGTCTCGCGCGAAGTTGCACCGCGTCACGTCGGCGACGTTCAACGGCTCGGTCAGGTTCTGCTGAATCTGCTGGGCAATGCGTCGAAGTTTACGGATTACGGGGCCGTCTCGTTGTCGGTCAGCGTCCTTGCAACCTCCGAAGACGCGCAGCGGTTGCAGATCAGTGTGGCGGACACCGGCATCGGCATCGCCCGCGAAGACCAGGCGGGGCTCTTTTCGCCTTTCGCCCAGGCACGCCACAGCTCGGGCGCCCGCTACGCCGGCACGGGACTCGGGCTCGCAATCTGCAAGCGGCTCATCGAATCGATGGGCGGATCCATTGTGCTCCACAGCGAACTCGGGCGGGGTACGACTGTGTCGATGGAGTTGTCATTGCCCGTTGATCGCAACGCTATGCCGCGCCGGTCCGCCGATGACGCCGCCCCCCGTGCTGGCGACGAGAACGCCGCCGGGCACCAAGCCGCTTCGCGGCGCATCCTGCTCGTCGAGGATCAGGTAATCAATCGCGAGGTGCTCAAGCGCCAGCTCGCGAATCTGCGCATAACCGAATGCGATGTCGCCGCGAATGGCGCCGAAGCGCTCAAGGCGTTGGAGCGTCAATACTATGCGATGGTCATTACCGACTGCGCGATGCCGGTCATGGGCGGCGTCGAGCTAATGCGGCACATCCGTCAGCGCGAACGCGGCACGGGAAGGCGCACCGCGCTCGTCGCCTTGACGGCGAACGCCATGCAGCAGCAGCGCGACGAATGCTTTGTCGCGGGCGCCGACGACGTGTTCGTGAAGCCCATCGAGCCGGAGCAACTCTGCGCCTTGCTCGAACGCCACGGCATTACCGCGCCGCCGATTACCCAACTCGATGAGGCCGGCATTTCGGTCGAGCGGCACACCGACCTTTGGGAAAAACTGCAGCGCACGCTCGCTGCCGAAATGACGGTGCTGCTGTCACTCTCGCTTGACGACGAAGGAGAGCGGGCCAAAGACATCGTCCATCGCATCGTCGGCGCGGCGTCGTGGTTCCAACTCGATGACGTCGCGCAGGCGGCGATGCGCCTCGATCAGTGTCTGCGCCACGGACAAGCGCCGCACGCGGACTTGTTCGCGCTGCGAACGGCCATCGCGCGTGCGACGGGCGAGCCCTTGGATGCGAGCCCGGTTCGCGCCTCGTAATGCGGGGGCGGGCCGGTGCCTATTCGCTTAGAGAAAGATCGAGTGCGTTTGTCAGATCGCCCATAGGCGGGTTGCCGTTTGCGACGAGCGCATCGTTGCGCGCCTCCAGACCGGGCAACATATAAAGGCGGAAACGCCGCGAGATGAAGCGCAGGATCGAGGTGGTGTCGTATTGCGTATGATCGATGTAGCCTCGCTTTGCGAAAGGCGAGACGATGATTGCGGGAATTCGCGTGCCTGGGCCGAACCGATCCCCCTTTGGGGGGGCAACGTGGTCCCAGAAGCCCCCATTTTCGTCGTAAGCGATGATGACGACCATATTCTTCCACTGCGGGCTTCGTTGCAGGTGGTCGATCAAATCGGCGATATGCGTGTCGCCCGATTCGACATCGGCATAGCCGGGGTGTTCGTTGAGGTTGCCTTGCGGTTTGTAAAAGGCCACTTGTGGGAGCGTGCCGGAGTCGATCGCCTTGATGAACTTTGCGCCGCCCACGCCCCCGTCGAGCAGATGCCGCGTGCGCGCTTGCGTGCCCGGTGCGAGATCGGCGAAGTAGTTGAACGGCTGGTGATGCGCCTGAAAGTTCGGCGCGGAGTCATCGGGGCCGTAGATGACGCGCGATTTGCGGTCAACGGAGGCCGCCAAGGCGGCGTCCCACGCGCCGGCATACCAGGCCCAGGAGATGTGCGCATCGTCGAGCGCGTCGCCGATATGACGCTGCGTCTGTGGCGGTAGCGTGGTCGGTTTCAAAGGATCGGCGAACCGCGGATCGCCGCCGGCGGCCGGTGGGTTGCCGCTTGGCTGGTAGGGCGGCTGCATCGTGTTGACCGCATAAAAATCGGGCGTGAGGCTGCTCGAATTAACGAACTTCGGCGGCCCGTCGAGTGCTGAAGCGGGTGAGTCCGGAGCGACTTTGAGCGTGATGCCGTCGGATTCGAGGACCGAGACAAGGCCGGCCGCGGGGCTCTTGTCCGCATGCGGATACACGGGCGTGCAGGCGCATACCAGCCATTGGTGGTTTAGGAACGAGCCGCCGAACGCACTCATGAAAAAATTGTCGGCGAGCGTGTAGTGCTGTGCGATCTTCCATAACGGAAGCGACGACGGATCCTGCGCGTAATGCCCCATCGTGAGGGCGCCGGAGTCGGCCCAGGCGACGAACTTGTCATTCTTGCCGCCGTCGATCTGCATCTGGTTCTCATAGAACCGATGCCAGAGATCGCGCGTCGGAACGTGGATGGGCGCGTTGTAGCGTTGCGGGTCGTCGATCGCAAACGGCGCATTGGGCAAGCCCGCCGTCATTGCCTGCGTGATGTCGGGTATGACGCCACGTTGTGTGAGCCCGTTCCATACCGGCGGCAGCATCGGCAGCGGCTCCCCGTTGCGATCGAGTTGCCGCGTGCTCGCGGGCGTCGCGTTCTGCAAGCCGTTGGCTTCGGGGAATGGGCCGTACAGGTTGTCGAAGCTGCGATTTTCCGCATAGATGACGACGATGTTGTGCACGGCGGACAGCCCCGGCGCGTGCCCCCCGGGTGCTTCGGCACAACCGGCCGCCACGATGCTGAGTGCCAGCGCGAAAGCGGCGGCGATCGAAGGGAAATTGAACAAGGGGGCGTTGAACGAAGGGGCGGCGGAACGCGTTCTCAGAATCTTCTGCATCGCAGGTTCTCCTGTGTTCTTGGCGGGCATACACGCTCGGGGCACGGCACTCGCGAAGTCTACCGCGGCAGCTGGCTCATGTTGACGGCGAATGTTGATGCTGATCCGACGGGCTGACCGTTACCGACGGTCCGCGACAATGAGCATAAGCGCCGATAATTAATCGCCGATTAAACGTTAATATCGAGCGATTATTTAAATATTGCGAAAACGCGCATCGACTATCAAAAACTCGTCTTGAGTTACGGTTTTAACTGGCTTAGCATCTCTATACCTTAATACCGTTACGAGGGAATCCAATGATCAAGCGGCTTGCGGCGGAAGCAATGGGTACGGGTTTTCTGGTTTTGAGCGGTTGTGGCAGTGCCGTGCTCGCGGCAGCATTTCCTCAATTAGGTATTGGATTTGTCGGGGTTTCGTTGGCGTTTGGTTTGTCTGTGTTGACAATGGCATATGCCGTTAGTCATATTTCGGGCGCGCATTTCAATCCGGCCGTAACTGTCGGGCTTTGGGCTGGCGGGCGCTTTTCCAAGCAGGAAGTCGTTCCATATATCGTTGCACAGGTCTTTGGCGGAATCGCGGGTGCCGCCGTGCTTTACTGCATTGCCATCGGCAAGCCGGGATTCGATGCGACGGCAAGCGGATTCGCGTCGAACGGTTATGCCGAACATTCGCCGGGCAACTATTCGTTGCAGGCGGCCTTGGTGTCCGAGTTCGTACTCACGGCTTTTTTCGTGCTTATCATTCATGGCGCTACCGATCGGCGCGTTCCCGCAGGATTTGCCCCGATCGCGATCGGTCTCGCGCTGACGGTAATCCATCTGATCAGCATTCCGGTCACGAACACGGGGGTGAACCCGGCGCGCAGTGCGGCCGTCGCTCTTTTCCAGCACACTTGGGCGGTGCGGCAACTGTGGGCATTCTGGGTCGCTCCGATGGCGGGCGGCATGGTGGGCGGGTTTGCCTACCGATTCTTGCTGGAAGAACCCGAGAAGGAGGCCGTGGCTGCTAGTCCGGCCACGGCATGAATTTTAACGGAGCAGCGTAAGAACCCGGCTTTCATCACCTCGCGCATTGGACAGCCTGCCTCTACGTCGCATTTCGCGATACGCTCGGGCAGAGTTCCGGTGCAAAGGGAGGTGGTGCAATGGGCGAGCGAACGGTCTCATGCGGGGTCATCCTGCTCGATTCGAAGGGACGCGTGCTGCTCGCGCACGCGACTGACACGGCGCATTGGGACATTCCCAAAGGGCACAGCGAGAAGGGGGAGGCGCCGATAGACGCGGCGCTTCGCGAACTGCGCGAAGAAACGGGTTTGGCCTTCGCACCTGATCGGCTCAAGGACCTCGGGCGCTTTGTCTATCGCCGCGACAAAGATCTGCATCTTTTCGCCATGCGTGTGGCCGACGGCGAAGTGGACCCGACGCAATGCGTCTGTACGTCGATGTTTCCGAGCCGCAGGTCCGGATTGATGATTCCCGAGATGGATGCGTTTCGTTGGGCAACGCCGAGCGAGCTGCCGCAGTACGCAAGCCGCAGCCTGACGCGGCTTTTCGAAGCGACGTTATCGCTGGCCGAATTGCACCGGTCGCTGTGAAAAGCAAATCGGAAAGTCGGAAAGTCGGAAAGTCGGAAAGTCGGAAAGTTGCTTATCTGGGGCGGTTCTATTGTTTGTCGCCACTGTAATGCGGTTCGAGCCGCTTCGGCCCATCGGCAAGTGCCGAAGCGGCGCCTCCTATTTTTCCGTTCAGGCCGGCTTCCCCCAACTGTCGCGCAAACCGACGATGCGGTTGAACACGGGCTTGCCTGGCTTCGAATCGTAGCGGTCGGCAACGAAGTAGCCGTGACGCTCGAACTGGCACCGGTCTTCGGGTTGCATAGCCTCGGCGCCGGGCTCGAGATAGGCCAATACGACGCGCTTGGAGTCGGGATTCAGCGCTTCGAGGAAATTGCGCCCGCCCGCGTCGGGCTGTGCTTCCTTGAAGAGGCGATCATAAAGTCGAACTTCGGCGGGCACCGCGTGCGTGGCGCTTACCCAGTGAATGTTGCCCTTCACCTTGTAGTTGTTGGCACCCTCGGTGCCCGATTTGCTGTCGGCGAAGTAATTGCAGTGAACGGCGATCACGGCGCCGTGCTCGTCCTTCTCGACGCCCGTGCATTCGATCACGTAGCCGTAACGCAGGCGCACCTTGTTGCCGGGGAACAGCCGGAAATAGCCCTTCGGCGGCGTTTCGACGAAGTCCTCGCGTTCGATCCAGAGTTCGCGCGTAAGCGGGAAGGTGCGCACGCCCCGTTCAGGATGGTGCGGGTGGACCGGAGCGGTGCAAGGGTCGGCGAGATCGGAGGGGAAGTTGTCGATGACAAGCTTGAGGGGGTCGAGCACGGCCGCCGTGCGCGGGGCCTTCTCGTCAAGATCGTCGCGCAGCGCGCCTTCGAACACGCTCATGTCGATCCACGAATCGACCTTCGTCACGCCGATGCGCTCGCAGAATAGCCTGATGCCCTCGGGCGTGAAGCCGCGCCGGCGCACGCCGACGATTGTCGGCATGCGCGGATCGTCCCAGCCTTCGACATGGCCTTCGGTCACGAGCTGCAGCAGCTTGCGCTTGCTTGTCACCGCATAGGTCAGATTGAGCCGGGAAAATTCGATTTGCTGCGGCAGCGGACGGGTGAATACGCAGGCATCGGCGAGCTCTTCGAGGATCCAGTCGTAAAGCGGGCGGTGATCCTCGAATTCGAGGGTGCAAAGCGAATGGGTGATGCTTTCGATCGCATCCGAAATGCAATGCGTGTAGTCATACATCGGATAGACGCACCACTGGTCGCCCGTCCGGTAGTGATGTGCGAAGCGGATGCGGTAGAGCACCGGGTCGCGCATGTTCAGGTTGGGCGAACTCATGTCGATCTTCGCGCGCAGCACGTGCTCGCCTTCCTGGAACTCGCCCGCCTTCATGCGGCGAAAGAGATCGAGGCTCTCGGCGGGCGTGCGCTCGCGATAGGGTGACGGTTTGCCGGGCTCCGTCAGCGAGCCGCGCGTTGCGCGCATTTCATCGGCGGATTGGCTGTCGACGTAGGCCTTGCCGCGCTGAATCAGCAGCTCCGCATATTCGTACAGCTTGTCGTAGTAGTCGCTCGCGTAGTAGAGGTGTTCCTTGCCGTCTTTCTGCCACTC
>JAXDQB010000352.1:0-5264 GCA_034668065.1 Paraburkholderia sp. | reverse complement strand
GACTGCCCGATGTTCGTGCGCATGGCGGCTCGAGCGCCGGAGCGGGTGCTCCAGACGGCGTGGTCGGCCGATGTCCTCGGCGGGCGCGGCATGTCAGTGTATCCGGTCGACATCGCGATCGAGGCGCAGGACCGGCAGGGGCTCCTGCGCGACATCTCCGAGGTGTTCGCGCGCGAGAAGTTGAACGTCGTCGGCGTAAAGACGACGAGTCGCCACAATTGCGCCTTCATGCAGTTCACCGTCGAAGTGTCGAACTCGATGCAGGTGCAGCGGGCCTGCGCCCTGATCGGCGAAGTGAGCGGAGTGGGGCGCGCAATCCGCAAGGCTTGATCGGCAGGGCTTGCGTGCGTCGTTTTGGAATGTTTCACACGAATGCATAAAAGTGCTTGCCAAGTCTCAGAAGACCCCATATAATTTTCTCTTCTCCAGGCTCGTAGCTCAGTTGGTTAGAGCACCACCTTGACATGGTGGGGGTCGTTGGTTCGAATCCAATCGAGCCTACCAACGAATGTGTAAAGGAAAGCCTGGTTCGCCGGGTTTTCATTGCAAGCGAAACACGCTGGTCGCAGCGTAGAAGGTGGATGTGGTTATGACATCGCGAACGTTTACCGATACTGCTTCGGAGCGACGCTAGTCGAGGACCTATTTCGCCTGTTTCAGACTTGTAGTTTTTGTCAAAGTGAATGCGGCCCCTCGAAAGCGGGGCCGCATTTTTTTTGTCCGCTGTCGCTGAGTTGAGCGCCATCAACCGCGTGTTTTGAGGCCGCGCCCACCGCGGCAACCGGAGAGAACGCAATGATTTCGATACGCCTGCCCGATGGTTCGTTTCGACAGTACGATCATCCGGTGACGGTTGCCGAAGTGGCGGCATCCATCGGTCCCGGTCTTGCGAAGGCTGCGCTTGGCGGCAAGATTGACGGCGAGCTCGTGGATACGTCCACGCTGATCGCACGTGATGCGTCGCTTGCGATCGTGACGGACAAAGACCCCGATGGCCTCGACATCATCCGGCACTCGACGGCGCACCTGCTGGCGTACGCGGTGAAAGACCTGTATCCCGAGGCGCAGGTAACGATCGGTCCGGTGATCGACAACGGCTTTTACTACGACTTCGCGTACCACCGGCCCTTTACGCCGGAAGATCTCGAGAAGATCGAAAAGCGGATGCAGGAGCTCGTGAAGAAGGATGAGCCCGTCTCGCGCCGCGTCGTGTCGCGCGACGAGGCCGTCGCCTATTTCAAGAGCATCGGCGAGAAGTACAAGGCCGAGCTCATCGAATCGATTCCCGCGAGCGAGGAAATCAAGCTTTACGCGCACGGCGGCTTCACGGATCTATGCCGCGGCCCGCACGTCCCGTCCACCGGCAAGCTGAAGGTGTTCAAGCTGATGAAGCTTGCGGGCGCTTACTGGCGCGGTGACTCGAAAAACGAGCAGCTGCAGCGCATTTACGGCACGGCATGGGCGAAGAAGGAAGATCAGGACGCCTATCTGCACATGCTGGAGGAAGCCGAAAAGCGCGATCATCGCAAGCTCGGCCGTCAACTCGACCTCTTTCATTTGCAGGACGAGTCGCCGGGCATGGTGTTCTGGCATCCGAAGGGCTGGACGCTCTGGCAGCAGGTTGAGCAGTACATGCGCCGTCGCGTGAACGAGGACGGCTATCTCGAGATCAAAACGCCGATGATCATGGACCGCTCGCTTTGGGAGGCGTCGGGACACTGGCAGAACTATCGCGAGAACATGTTCACGACGGAGTCGGAAAAGCGCGACTACGCGATCAAGCCGATGAACTGTCCGGGCCACGTGCAAGTGTTCAACCACGGCTTGCGTTCATACCGGGATCTGCCGCTGCGCTACGCCGAATTCGGCTCGTGCCACCGCAACGAGGCGTCGGGTGCGCTGCATGGTTTGATGCGCGTGCGCGGCTTCGTGCAGGACGATGCGCACATTTTCTGCACGGAAGACCAGTTCATCAGCGAGTCGATCAAGTTCAATACGCTTGCGATGAGCGTCTATCGTGACTTCGGCTTCGATCAGATCGACATCAAGCTCTCGCTGCGGCCGGCGCAGCGAGCGGGCACCGACGAAATCTGGGACCGCGCGGAGCAAGGCTTGCGTGAGGCGCTGACGGCTTGCGGACTGCAATGGGAAGAGCTTGACGGCGAAGGGGCCTTTTATGGCCCCAAGATCGAGTATCACATCAAGGACGCCCTTGGCCGCTCGTGGCAGTGTGGCACGCTCCAGCTCGACATGGTGCTGCCGGAGCGGCTTGGTGCCGAGTATGTGGCCGATGACAACAGCCGCCGCCGGCCCGTGATGCTGCACCGGGCGATCGTCGGCTCGATGGAGCGCTTCCTCGGGATTTTGATCGAGCACTACGCCGGCGCAATGCCGGTCTGGCTGGCGCCAATGCAGGCGGTTGTAATGAACATCGCCGAAAGCCAAAGTGAATACGCGAAATCGCTAGCCCAATCGTTGCAAAAACAAGGGGTTAGAATAGAGGCCGATTTGCGTAACGAGAAGATTAGCTATAAGATACGCGAACATACGCTCGAAAAGGTGCCGTACCTGCTGGTGGTCGGCGACAAGGAGCGTGATGCGCAAACGGTAGCCGTGCGTGCCCGTGGCGGTGTGGATATGGGCGTCATGCCGATCGACACATTCGTTGAGAGCCTGCGTCAGGACATCCAGGCCTTCAAGTGAAGCCACTTGGCAGCGCGGCTCGTTTTTTAATTTTTAGAGGAAACGTAACATCGCTACTGATAAGTCGCAACGCATCAACGGTGAAATCACTGCCCCCGAGGTGCGTCTGGTCGGAGTCGACAACGAACCGCTCGGAATCGTAAAGCTCGCGGATGCTTTCCGTATGTCGGAACAGCAGGACGTGGATCTGGTTGAAATTGCGCCGCAGGCGGTACCGCCTGTTTGCCGTTTGATGGATTTCGGCAAGTTCAAGTACCAGGAAGCGAAAAAGCAGCATGAGGCCAAGCTCAAGCAGAAGGTCATCCAGGTCAAGGAAGTGAAGTTCCGGCCCGGGACCGATGACGGCGATTACAACGTCAAGCTGCGTAACCTCGTGCGCTTCCTTGAGGACGGTGATAAAGCCAAGATCACGTTGCGTTTCCGGGGCCGCGAGATGGCGCACCAGGAAATCGGCATGCGAATGCTTGAGCGCTTGCGCACGGATCTCGACGAAGTCGGCCAGGTCGAGCAGATGCCGAAGATGGAAGGGCGTCAGATGATCATGGTGCTCGCGCCGAAAAAGAAGAAGTGAGGCGCGGCGCGCGTCGGGTGGCGCTGTTGTACGCTCTCGAGTGTGCCTCTCGACGTGTGAAGTAGCTTATGCAGCAAGCAAGGCAGGTTTCGGAAGAGCGCGGTCTTTTGGCGTTTTTCCTGAAAATGCGGCGGCCGGCAACGGCGCGCTGCAAACAAGTGGACTGGGTTTCGAAGGGCGGATCTGGGGCTTTTGGCCGGCCGCACACCCATCGCCATCTAATAAATGGAGTTGTTCGTCATGCCTAAGATGAAAACCAAGAAGAGCGCTGCGAAGCGCTTCGTGGTGCGTCCGGGCGGTACCGTCAAGCGCGGTCAAGCCTTCAAGCGCCACATTCTCACGAAGAAGACTACGAAGAACAAGCGCCACCTGCGCGGTTCCGCGGCTGTTCACGAAACGAATATGGCATCCGTTCGCGCGATGCTGCCGTTCGCTTAACCTCAACCGAAACTCATAGGAGCGCAACATGCCTCGAGTCAAACGTGGGGTTACCGCACGTGCCCGCCACAAGAAGATCATCAACCTTGCGAAGGGCTATCGCGGCCGTCGCAATAATGTCTACCGCATTGCGAAGCAAGCGGTCATGCGCGCGGGCCAGTATGCCTATCGCGACCGCCGCAACAAGAAGCGCGTGTTCCGCGCGCTGTGGATCACCCGCATTAACGCGGCCGTGCGTCAGCACGACATGACGTACAGCGTGTTCATCAACGGCTTGAAAAAGGCGTCGATCGAACTCGACCGCAAGGTGCTGGCTGATATGGCCGTGTTCGACAAGGCCGCTTTTGCCGCGATCGTTATGCAGGTGAAAGCCGCCGTTGCAGCCTGATTGCAAGACTGCGTAGTTCGTGGCGGCGATGTCGGCGAGCCGGCATCGCCGCGACAGTAAACGGGGGCTCCTCACCGAGCCCCCGTTTTCGTTGGCCGAGCGGATTTTGCATCGTAAATATTCATCGACGCTGAAATGATGGGATCAATGGATCTGGACCAGTTAGTTTCCGACGCGCAGAAAGCCTTCAACGAAGCCGCCGATGGCGTCACGCTCGAAAACGAGAAGGCGCGCTTCCTCGGCAAATCGGGCGTGCTGACCGAGCTCTTGAAGGGGCTCGGCAAGCTTGATCCCGACGCGCGCAAGGAGCAGGGCGCGCGCATCAACGTGGCGAAGCAGCGGGTCGAAGCGGCGCTCGTTGCGCGCCGTGAGGCGTTGGCCAGTGCGCTTCTGAACCAGCGTCTGGCCACCGAGGCCATCGACGTGACGTTGCCCGGCCGCGGTAATGGCGTTGGCAGCCTGCATCCGGTGATGCGGACCTGGGAGCGCGTGGAACAAATTTTCGGCTCAATCGGTTTCGACGTGGCCGAGGGCCCCGAGATCGAGACCGACTGGTACAACTTCACCTCATTGAACAGCCCCGAGAACCATCCGGCGCGTTCGATGCAGGACACGTTCTATATCGACGGGGAGGATGCCGACGGCCGGCCGCTGCTTTTGCGCACGCATACGAGCCCGATGCAGGTTCGCTACGCGCGCAGCCACACGCCGCCGATCAAGGTGATTCTGCCGGGGCGCACCTATCGCGTCGATAGCGATGCGACGCATTCGCCGATGTTCAATCAGGTCGAGGGACTCTGGATTGATGAGCACATCAGCTTTGCCGATTTGAAGGGCGTCTATACGGACTTCCTCAAAAAGTTTTTTGAGCGCGACGATATTCTCGTGCGCTTTCGTCCCTCGTACTTCCCGTTTACCGAGCCGTCAGCCGAGATCGACATGAAGTTCGAAGAGGGCAAGAACGCCGGCAAATGGCTCGAGATTTCGGGTTCCGGCCAGGTCCATCCGAACGTGATCCGCAACATGGGGCTGGACCCGGAGCGCTACATCGGCTTCGCGTTCGGCAGCGGCCTCGAGCGGCTGACGATGCTGCGCTATGGCGTGCAGGACCTGCGGCTCTTTTTCGAGAACGACCTGCGCTTTCTGCAGCAATTCGCGTAAGCG
>JAXDQB010000351.1:0-5066 GCA_034668065.1 Paraburkholderia sp. | reverse complement strand
ATTACATCGAAGGCATTCTGGAGGGCGGCATCGCCGGAGAGGGCGACGAAGGGTCCGCTGCCGAGGGCGGCGCCGGTGCGGGGGGCGGTGAATCCGATCCGCTCTACGATCAGGCCGTCGAAGTTGTGGTCAAGCATCGGCGCGCGTCGATTTCGCTCGTGCAGCGGCATCTGCGCATCGGCTACAACCGGGCGGCGCGGCTGCTCGAGCAAATGGAGCAGTCGGGGCTCGTCTCGGCAATGTCGTCCAATGGCAATCGCGAAATTCTCGTGCCCGCGCGCGAGACCGAGTAGGCGATCGATGTCATCGCACAATGTTGCGCCTTTGCATCGCCTCTTGGCATCGTCGAGCAGTCCGACCCCTCGTCACGCATTGCCGCTTTGCCGCCTAGCTCAGTTCATCACGGAGAATCACCCTCATGCATCACCTTTGCCGGCATCACGCCCATCGTTTGCTTACGTTCGCGGCCCGCAGTGTTTTCGCCTCAGTGCTTGGCGCGGCGCTCATGGTCGCCACGCCTGCTGCGTTTGCGAGCGGCGCGGAGCAACTGAAAGCCTTCGTTGCACAAGTGCACGCGGCGCGCGGGGACTTCGTGCAAAAGGAGATCAAGGCGCCCTCCAAAGCACAGGCGCCCAATGGTGAGGCGCAGCCGATCATCAGCGGCACGTCGAGCGGCACGTTTGTCTTCGCGCGCCCCGGCAAATTCATCTGGACCTACGAGAAGCCCTACGAACAGCTGCTGCAGGCCGACGGCGAGAACCTCTACGTCTACGACAAGGATCTGAACCAGGTCACCATCCGCAAGCTGGGCGGTGCATTGGGCGCGAGCCCGGCGGCGATCCTCTTCGGCAGCAACGACCTCGAGCAGAATTTCACGCTGCACGACGCGGGCGTGAAAGGCGGCATCGACTGGCTCGAATTGACGCCCAAATCGCGCGATACGCAGTTCGAGAGCGTGGGCATCGGTTTTCGCGACGGAAACCTCGAAGCGATGGAACTGCACGACGTGTTCGGCAACGTGACGCTGCTCACTTTTTCCAACATTCAGAAGAACCCTCCGTTGAAGGTTGACGCGTTCAAGTTCACGGTGCCAAAAGGTGCCGACGTCATCAACGGTTGAACGGCGCTTTCGCGCGCGTGCGTGTACGATGCGGCCGGGAACGCGCCATGCGGCGCAACGCAACGTAGCCGGCTCAGGAGATCACGGAACCACGCCATGTTTGAAGATACCCGCGCCGACGCGCCGCTCGCCGAACGGTTGAGGCCGCGCACAATCGATGAAGTCATCGGTCAGAAGCATTTGCTCGGGCCGATGAAGCCTTTGCGCGTTGCGTTCGAATCCGGTGAGCCGCATTCGATGATCCTCTGGGGCCCGCCCGGTGTCGGCAAGACGACGCTCGCGCGGCTCATGGCGAACGCGTTCGATGCGGAATTCATCCCCCTGTCCGCGGTGCTGTCAGGTGTGAAAGACATCCGCGAGGCGGTGGAACTCGCGCAGGCGCATCGTGCGCATGGCCGCCGCACGCTCGTGTTCGTCGATGAGGTGCATCGCTTTAACAAGAGCCAACAGGACGCATTTTTACCGCACGTCGAGTCGGGTCTATTCGTATTTGTCGGCGCGACGACGGAGAACCCGTCGTTCGAGGTCAATAGCGCACTGCTCTCTCGTGCGGCCGTGTACGTTCTGAAGAGTCTTGACGACGAAGAGCAGCATGAGTTGCTCGAGCGCGCATTGTCCGAGCTTGGCGGCCTTCGCGCTACGGACGAGGCGAAAGAAGCGCTGATCGGCTCGGCCGACGGAGATGGCCGCAAGTTACTAAACAACGTCGAGATCGTCGCGCGCGCGGCCGCGTCGCAACGCACCGACGAGATCGACGGCACGATGATCGCGAGCGCGCTGACCGAAAACCTGCGGCGCTTCGACAAGGGCGGCGACGCGTTTTACGACCAGATCAGCGCGTTGCACAAGTCCGTGCGCGGCAGCAACCCCGACGGGGCGCTCTACTGGTTCTGTCGCATGCTCGACGGCGGCGCGGATGCGCGCTATCTTGCGCGCCGCCTCGTGCGCATGGCGTGGGAGGATATTGGGCTGGCAGACCCGCGTGCGGCGCGCATCGCGCTTGACGCCGCCGAGACGTACGAGCGCCTCGGCACACCTGAAGGGGAACTTGCGCTTGCACAGGCGGTGATTTATTTGGCGGTCGCGCCGAAGTCGAATGCGGGCTATGCCGCGTACAACGAAGCGCGGCGCTTCGTCGGAAAGGACCGGTCGCGCCCCGTGCCCGTGCACTTGCGCAACGCGCCGACGAAGCTTATGGAATCGCTCGGTTACGGCCGTGAATACCGCTACGCACACGACGAGCCCGATGCGTATGCGGCCGGCGAGACGTATTTGCCCGATGGCATGCGCGAGCCGCACTGGTATCGGCCGACGCCGCGCGGGCTCGAGGGCAAGATCGGCGAAAAACTGGCGCGGCTTGCCGAGCTGGACGCAGCCTGGCGCGAAGCGCACAAAACGAAGCGTGACTGACAAAGCGTAACTAACGCTCAGCAGCCGGGGACGCGGCGGCTCGGCCGACGAGCGGTGCGGGTGCGCTAAAATCCCGGCTTCACTCCACAATAAGCGTTTTCTTCCTATGCTCGACATCCAGTTGCTGCGCAAAGACCTCGAAGGTGTCGCGAAGCGCCTCGCCGCACGCGGCTATACGCTCGACGTCGCGGCGTTTTCGGCGATCGAGGCCGAACGCCGTGCCATCCAGACTCGCACCGAAGAATTGCAGTCGCGCCGCAACAGTCTGTCCAAACAGGTCGGCGCGATGAAGGGGCGAGGCGAAGACGCGTCCGCGTTGATGGCGGAAGTGGGGGGCATTGGCGACGAGATGAAAGCTTCGGCGGCGCGGCTCGACGATGTGCAGGCTCGCTTGTCGGCGCTGATGCTCGAAATGCCGAATCTGCCTCACGAGAGCGTGCCCGTCGGCGAAGACGAGGCGGGCAATATCGAGGTGCGTCGTTGGGGCGCGCCGCGCCAGTTCGATTTTGAAGCGAAGGACCATGTCGATGTCGGCACGCCCCTCGGGCTCGACTTCGAGACCGGCGCGAAGCTTGCCGGCGCGCGCTTTACGATGCTGCGCGGCGCAATGGCGCGGCTCCATCGTGCGCTGGCGCAATTCATGCTCGATACGCATACGCAGCAGCACGGTTATACGGAGACTTACACGCCGTACATCGTCAACCCCGAGATTCTTTACGGTACCGGTCAGCTGCCGAAATTCGCGGACGACATGTTCCGGGTGGAGAAGGGCGGTGGCGAGAACGTGGTGACGCAGTACCTCATTTCGACTTCCGAAATATCGCTGACGAATACGGTGCGCGAGAGCATTCTCGAAGGCAGCGCGCTGCCTGTGAGGTTAACGGCGCACTCGCCGTGTTTCCGTTCCGAGGCGGGTTCATATGGCCGTGACACGCGCGGCATGATTCGTCAGCACCAGTTCGACAAAGTTGAAATGGTGCAGATCGTCGCGCCCGAGACTTCCTACGATGCGCTTGAGCAAATGGTGACGCATGCCGAGGCGATTTTGCAAAAGCTCGAGTTGCCCTATCGCGTGATTACGCTTTGTACGGGTGACATGGGTTTTTCGGCGGCGAAGACGTACGACCTCGAGGTATGGTTGCCGGCGCAGAACACATATCGCGAAATTTCGAGCTGCTCGAACACCGAAGCGTTTCAAGCTCGGCGGATGCAGGCGCGTTATCGCAATGCGCATGG
This sequence comes from Paraburkholderia sp., assembly GCA_034668065.1. Lineage (GTDB taxonomy): Bacteria > Pseudomonadota > Gammaproteobacteria > Burkholderiales > Burkholderiaceae > Trinickia. The sequence goes on along the minus strand of JAXDQB010000351.1, from coordinate 1,300 downwards.
CAAGCCGGAACTCGTGCATACGCTAAACGGCTCGGGGCTGGCAGTGGGGCGCACGCTTGTCGCCGTGCTCGAGAACTTCCAGAACGCGGATGGCTCGGTGACTGTGCCGGCTGCATTGCGTCCTTATCTCTGTGGACTCGAGCGCATCGAGGCTTCCGCGGCGCATTGAGCTAGGCAGTGCCGGATGTCGTCAGTATTCGCAAAAAAGAGCTTGGAATGCGGCATCAGATGTACTAGAATCTTCGCTTCGCCAAACAGCGACCAGCTGGCGAACAGGGTGGTGCGGTGGCGGCTAATACGTAGGCAATACGGGCTAGGCCGAACACGAAGCATTATCCGAAAAGACGGAAAGGTGGCAGAGTGGTCGAATGCGCCGGACTCGAAATCCGGTGTACGGTTATACCGTACCGTGGGTTCGAATCCCACCCTTTCCGCCAAGATATCAATCAAAACGGGCCTCTCGGCCCGTTTTTCGTTTCTACCTCCCAAAGAACCCCCCATTACGCGAGGTACCCTCGATCAGAGGGTGGCGCGCCATTGGGAGGTAATCGTGACGGTTACGGGTACACAAGCTACACAAGCACAAGCTACACAAGCCGTCACCTTACTGTTGCCGTCCCGCTCCTGTCTGCACCGCCCCTTTGACAGCCCTCGTCGCCGGTCGCACGAATCAGCCCAGGAACCGGCCGCAAGAGGGGCGGCCCAGACCCCTGCCGAGCCCGCCAGCGGCCCTTGAAGAGCCGCGAGTGGGATGCTTTGTTGACGGTTGAAATGCCCAGGTCCTCTCGTGCACGCGCGGTAGTTGTAAGCGACTGCGCAACCACGATATTTATGGGACCCGCGCAGAGGGTGCACTCAGGCTGGTTCAGAGGGGGTAAATGCGCTCGCATGGCACCGACGCACGCAACAGCCGTGACGATCCGGACTTGGCCCAATACGTGGGGCAGCAGTCGGGCCATCTACGGCCGTTGGCCCGAGCTTTAATGCTGACATTCGAACGTCGGCTTCGCCCGGCTAACGGGCCTTCAAGCGCCGTCTTGTCCGGCGCATCGTTGTGCTCAACTGCCGTTCGCCCACGCCAGCGTGCGATAATCCGCCGACTGACAAGTTCGACCCGCTGGGTTCTAAACACCGTTCGCTCAGAACGTGTGCTGGATGCCGGCGTAGACGCCCGATTGTGACTGGCCGGGCAGCGGGCTGGTCCCGCTGTTGGGCAGGTTTGCCTCGAGGCCGAAGGTGGCGGAGCTGCTGTTGCGCACCGTTGCCGCCTGGAGGTCCAGCAGCGTGCGATTGGACAGAT
>JAXDQB010000350.1:0-6315 GCA_034668065.1 Paraburkholderia sp. | reverse complement strand
AGGGCTGCGCCGCATTGGCGTGAGGCAAGGCATCGCGCACGCGTTCAACGGCAGCTTTCAACAGGCGCATGCGTTCATCGAGCAAGGCATGCGGCTCGGCTTCGGCGGCAACGTCACGTTTGAGCGGGCGCGGCAGATCCGGCGGCTCGCGGCCGAGTTGCCGCTTGATGTGATCGTCGTCGAGACCGACGCCCCAGACATTGCACCCTCCTGGCGCTACAAGCAACGCAACACGCCCGATCAGACCGCGCGCATCGGCGCCGTACTGGCTGAGCTGCGCGGCATCGGGGTCGACCAATTGGCCTTAGGCACGTCGGCTAACGCGCGTGCCGCGCTGCCGCGCCTTTGTCTTTCGTCTTCATAATCGCCCGACCGATTGCGCCCGCGGGGCGCGGGTCGGATAACGGGTGGCGATGGAGGAAGGATGCGGCTCGTGCTTTGCGGGTTCGTGCTTGGCATTGTGTTGTTGCAGCAGCGGCCGGCATTGCCCGGCTCGCTGGAGTGGGGCGTGGCCGCGATGCTTTTCGTCGCAGCTGGCGCGTCCGCTGCCGTCTTATTGATCCAGAGCGCGTCGAGTCGCGCAGGCGCGCACTTCACCCCTATGCTTGGCGTCGCTCGACTGGGCGTGTGCGTTTTCGCGGCCCTGCTCGCCGGCTACGGGTACGCCGCCTGGCGTGCCGATCTGCGTTTGCGCGACGCGCTGCCTCCGGCATGGGAGGGGCGCGACATTGTATTGACGGGCTACGTGCGCGGCTTGCCAGCGCGCGGTGCCCAAAGCGTGCGCTTCCTATTTTCCGGCGATGTCGGCAAGGCGCATCGTGATACCGGCATTGCGCATTTTCCGCCGCTCATCCAGCTCAGCTGGTTCCAGCGGAACGGCGGCCGCGTGCCGAAGCTTGCGCCTGGGGAGCGCTGGCAGCTGACGGTTCGTTTGCAGCGGCCGCACGGCCATGCCAACTTCGGCGGGCGCAATACCGAGGTGACGCTCTTTGCGCGCGGCGTGCGGGCAACCGGCTCCGTCGTATCGACAGAAACGGCGCGGCGTCTCGACGGCACGGCGGGCGGGCTTGCTTCGACAATCGACCGGTGGCGCTTCGCGCTGGGCGCCCGTATTGACGACGCGCTTTCCTCGGCGCCGCATCGCGGCATCGTATCGGCACTGGCGATAGGGGCGCAGGGGGCGATTGGCTCGGCCGACCGCGTGCTGTTGCGACGCACGGGCACCAGCCATCTTGTCGCGATTTCCGGGTTGCATATCGGATTCGTCGCCGGTCTTTGCGCCGCGGTTGCCGCGTGGCTCTGGCGACGCTCCTGTTTCTTCGGCGCGGTGCTCGCGCGAAGCGGGGCACGCGAGTGGCCGCTCGTCGCGCCGACACCGATCGTCGCGGCTGTCGCGGGCACGCTCTGCGCTGCCTGCTACGCGGCCCTGGCCGGCTTCAATGTGCCCGCGCAGCGGGCCTTGTGGATGCTCGTCGTGGTTAGCTCGGCGTTCGCGATGGGGCGCAGCCTGGCGCCATCGCTCGTGCTCGCCTGGGCAGCCGCGCTCGTCGTGCTCGTCGATCCGTGGGCCGTAGCGGCAGCCGGCTTCTGGCTCTCTTTCGGTGCGGTCGCGGTCATCTCGTTCGCGGTGCACGGGCGCTTGCGGACGCGGTTGCCCGATGCCAACGTCGACGTCATCGACGAAGTGCGCGACCCCTTCGACCGAAGTGAGGGATCGGCCGAAGCGCCGCGCCGTTCGTGGCGGCTGATCGTGCGGCGCCGCCTGGCCGCGTTGCGTGAGCTCCTTGCCGGCGCCGTGCGTGCGCAGTATGCGGTGACGATTGGACTCGCGCCGCTGACGGCCTTCTGGTTCTCGCAGATTCCGCTTGCCGGCCCTGTCGCAAACGCCCTGGCGATTCCGTGGGTCAGTGTGCTCGTGACGCCGGTCGTCCTCGTGGGCGTTGCGTTGCCCGAGCCATTCGACGCGGCGGCCTTCAAGCTCGCGCACGCGCTGCTCGAGCCGCTGATGAACGTGCTGCGGCAGCTTTCTGGGCATGAATGGGCCGAATGGCGTCTCGCGCGGCCTTCGCCATGGGCGCTCGCATCCGCAGGCGTAGGCGTTGCCTGGGCCTTGATGCCGCGCGGATGGCCGCTGCGCTTTGCTGCGCCGCTCGCGTGGCTGCCACTCGCCTTGCCCCCGCCTCCGGGGCCCGCATTTGGAACGTTCCGGCTGACTGCGCTCGATGTGGGGCAGGGCTCGGCCATCGTCATCGAAACGGCGCGCCATGCGCTGCTTTTCGATGCCGGCCCGGGTCCCGAGTCGACGCACGCGGGCGAGCGCATTGTCACGCCGTATCTGCAGGCGAACGGTGTGCCTGTGCTCGATGCGCTTGTCGTGAGCCATTCCGATGCCGATCATGCAGGCGGGGCCGCGGCTGTGCTTGATGCGCTGAGTGTGCGCCAATTGCTGGGCGGCTTGCCGGCCGAAAACGGCCTGTGGCGCGCGGCGCGTGCGGCCGGCGCCGATACGGTACGGTGTGCGGCGGGGCAGCGCTGGCGATGGGACGGCGGCGATTTTCCCGAACTCTGGCCGCGCGCTGGGCCGCTGCCGGCGAAATCCAACGCGCAGTCGTGCGTGCTGAAAGTGCGGGCCGACGGTTTCACGGCGTTGATGACAGGCGACATTGATGCTGCGACGGAACGCCAGCTGCAAAGGGAAGCGGCCGATGAGGCGGATGCACCCCGCGCCATTGAGGCTCTTGCAGCCTTTGCGGCCGACGTGCTCGTCGTTGCGCATCACGGCAGCAAAACGTCATCGACCGAGCCATTCCTCGATTTGGTGCGTCCGCGCGTAGCCGTATTTCAGGTAGGCTATCGCAATCGCTTCGGTCACCCCCATCCGGGCGTCTGGTCGCGTTTCGCCGCGCGCGGCATCGAGCTTGCGCGAACCGATCGTGACGGCGCGGTACGCATCGAACTCGACGGCGGAGCGTTGACGCTCGAGCGCTATCGCGACACGCATCGCCGCTATTGGATGGATCGCTAGTGTCACTGGCTCAGCCCAGCTACGGGCGTGAACAGGTCATGCCACAACGAGGAGGCATCGAAGCTTGAAAGAAGTCATCCACTTTTCGCATGCGAACGGTTTCCCGGCATCGACGTACCGGACGATCTTCGCCGAGCTCTCCGACGATTACGAGCTGCGGTATATCGAGCGGATCGGCCACGATGCGCGCTACCCGGCGACGAGCGATTGGCCGCACCTGGTCGAAGAGCTGCTCGATGACATTGGCCGCCGCTACGAAACGCCCGTATGGCTTGTCGGCCATTCCCTCGGCGGCTATCTCTCGCTGATGGCTGCGCTCAAGCGCCCGCACTGGGTGCGCGGTGTGGTGATGCTCGATTCGCCGGTGGTCGCGGGCTGGCGTGCGGGGGTGCTGCGCATGTCGCAATGGACGGGACTCGACGAGCGGCTGTCACCGGCCGCCGCGACGCGTAATCGCCGCACGCATTGGTCGAGCCGCGAGGAGGCGTGGCGCCATTTCCACGCGAAGCCGGCGTTCGCGCGCTGGGACGAGCGTGTGCTGTCCGACTACATCGACTTCGGCATTCCCCCGACGGCCGCCGACGGCACGCGCATGCTCGCATTCGATCGGCAGATCGAATACCTGATCTACCGCACGTTGCCGCGCACGCTCGGCGCGCGGCTCGCGCATGGCGCGCCCGTGCCAGTGGGATTCATTGCCGGCAGGGCTTCGAAGGAGATTCGGCAGGTCGGGCTCGAAGCGACGAAGCGCGCAACGCACGGGCGTCTCGAATGGCTCGAGGGGAGTCATTTGTTCCCGATGGAAAGGCCGATGGAGACGGCACGCGCGGTGCAGAGAATGCTTAGGATGCTGAGCTCTGAGGGGGTAGCGGAGCGCTAAGGGTGCGGACGCACAAAAGTGGTTCGAACGCTTTGGGGCGCGGTGAGCGGGCCGGTCGAATGCGCCGGTGAAAAGGGCAGGGCGGCCGCTCTTGCAGGATCGGTTCAACCAAACCTTTACGGTATAATCCGCTTTTCCCGCGAGCATCCAGCGATGACCAAATATGTTTTCGTCACCGGCGGTGTAGTGTCGTCCCTTGGAAAGGGCATTGCCGCCGCTTCTCTCGCCGCGATCCTCGAATCGCGCGGTCTGAAAGTCACCCTCCTCAAGCTCGATCCCTACATCAATGTCGACCCCGGCACAATGAGCCCGTTTCAACACGGCGAAGTGTTCGTGACGGAGGACGGCGCAGAGACGGATCTCGACCTTGGGCACTACGAGCGCTTCATCAGCACGAAGATGCGCCGCGCCAATAATTTCACGACGGGGCAGATTTATGAATCTGTGATCCGCAAGGAGCGTCGCGGCGATTATCTCGGCAAGACGGTGCAGGTGATTCCGCACATCACGAACGAGATCCAGGCATTCATCGAGCGCGGCGCCGCTTCGGCGACGTGCGGCGAGCCCGACTTGGCGATCGTCGAGATCGGGGGTACCGTAGGCGATATCGAGTCGCTGCCGTTTCTGGAGGCAGCGCGCCAGATGAGCCTGCGCCTCGGCCGCAATAGCGCCTGCTTCGTGCACCTGACGCTCGTGCCTTTCATCGCAACGGCCGGCGAACTGAAGACGAAGCCCACGCAGCACAGCGTGCAGAAGCTGCGCGAGATCGGGATCCTGCCGCACGTGCTGCTTTGCCGTGCGGACCGCCCAATTCCCCAAGACGAGTGCAAGAAGATTTCGATGTTCTCGAACGTTCCCGAGGACGCGGTCATCTCCGTGTGGGACGCCGACAGCATCTACAAGATTCCGCAGATGCTGCACGACCAGGGGCTCGATGGCATCATCTGCGACGAACTCAAGCTCGCCCCTAACCCGGCCGATCTGTCGATGTGGTCGGACATCGTCGATAAGCTCGATCGCCCGAAGCACGAGGTGACGATTGGGATGGTCGGCAAGTACGTCGAGCTGACGGAGTCGTACAAATCGCTGATCGAGGCGCTGCGACACGCGTCGGTGCATACGTCGACGAAGGTCAACATCGAGTACATCGATTCCGAGCAGATCGAGCAGGAGGGCGTCGCGAGCCTTTCTAATCTCGATGCCGTGCTCGTGCCAGGAGGCTTCGGCCGGCGCGGCACCGAAGGCAAGATCGCGGCGATCCGCTATGCGCGCGAGGCGCAGGTGCCGTATCTCGGCATCTGCCTCGGCATGCAGCTCGCCGTGATCGAGTTCGCGCGCGACGTCGCCGGTCTCAAGGAGGCGAATAGCACCGAATTCAATCCGCAAACGCCGCATCGGGTCGTCGCCCTCATTACCGAGTGGTTCGATCGCGACGGCCGCGTCGAGAAGCGCAACGAAGACTCCGATCTCGGCGGCACGATGCGCCTTGGCTCGCAGCGCTGCCCGGTCAAACCCGGCACGCTCGCCGCGCGCATCTACGGCAAGGACGTGAACGAGCGCCATCGCCATCGCTACGAGGTCAATAACGGCTATGTGCCGCAGCTCGAAGCGGGCGGGCTCGTCATCAGCGCGCGCACGCCGAGCGAGGATCTGCCCGAGATGATGGAGTTGTCGCAGGACATCCACCCGTGGTTCGTCGGCGTGCAGTTCCACCCGGAATTCACGTCGACGCCACGAGACGGGCATCCGCTCTTCAAGGCGTTCGTCGAAGCGGCGCTTGTGCATCGTCTGGCGCGAGTCGAGGAGAAAGCATGAAGCTGTGCGACTTCGAGGTCGGTCTCGACAAGCCTTTCTTTCTGATTGCAGGCACCTGTGTCGTCGAATCGGAGCAGATGGCGATCGATACTGCCGGCACGCTGAAGGAGATTTGCGCGAAACTCGGCATTCCGTTCATCTACAAGTCCTCGTATGACAAGGCCAATCGGAGTTCGGGCAAGTCGTTTCGCGGGCTCGGCATGGACGAAGGCTTGCGAATTCTGTCGGAGGTAAGGCGGCAGGTCGGGGTGCCCGTGCTGACCGATGTTCATGAGGTCGATGAGATTGCGCCCGTGGCTGCCGTGGTGGACGTGTTGCAAACGCCCGCGTTCCTGTGCCGGCAAACCGATTTCATCCATGCCTGCGCCCGCTCGGGCAAGCCGGTCAATATCAAAAAAGGCCAGTTTCTCGCGCCGCACGACATGAAAAACGTGATCGACAAGGCGCGTGACGCGGCACGCGAGGCGGGGCTTTCGGAAGATCGTTTCCTCGCCTGCGAGCGCGGTGTTTCGTTCGGCTATAACAACCTCGTGTCGGACATGCGCTCGTTGGCAATCATGCGCGAGACCGGCGTGCCCGTCGTATTCGACGCGAC
>JAXDQB010000349.1:0-13388 GCA_034668065.1 Paraburkholderia sp. | reverse complement strand
GAATGCCTTCGCCGAATTTGCCCGCGCCGTTTGTCCGCATGACTGCCCCGATACTTGCGCGATGCGTGTGAGCGTCAAGGACGGGAAGGCGGTGAAAGTCGTGGGCGATCCCGATCACCCGCCGACGCAGGGCGTACTTTGCACGAAGGTGAGCCGCTACGCGGAGCGCGTTCATCACCGGGGGCGCTTGACTGTTCCGCTCAAGCGGATCGGACGCAAGGGCGAAGGGCGGTTCGAGCCGGTCAGCTGGGACGACGCGCTTTCGTTTGCCGCAGCGCGCCTGTCCGACATCGTGCGCCGCGAACCTCAAGCACTGCTGCCATATAGCTACGCCGGCACGATGGGGCTGGTGCAGGGCGATAGTATAGCGCAGCGTTTCTTTCACAAGCTCGGCGCGTCGCGCCTCGACCGTACCATTTGCGCGGCTGCAGGCGCCGCCGGCCTGAAGTACACCTATGGCGCCAGCGTTGGTATGCATTTCGAGTTTTTCGAGGAAAGCGAGCTTATCTTAATTTGGGGCGCGAACCCGATCGCGTCGAGTGTGCACTTTTGGACTCGCGCACAGGAGGCGAAACGGCGGGGCGCCAAACTGATTGCGATCGACCCCTACCGATCGCTTACCGCCGAGAAGTGCCACCAGCATATTGCTTTGCGCCCAGGCACCGATGCGGCGCTCGCCTTGAGCATGATCCACGTGCTCATCGGCGAGGATCTGCTCGATCACGCTTATATCCAGGCGCACACGCTGGGCTTCGAGGCCCTAAGGGCTCGTTCGCGCGCTTATGAGCCGGCACGCGCCGCCAAAATCTGCGGCATCGAAGAGCGCGAAATCGTCGAACTTGCAAGACTTTACGGCAAAACACGCAAGACAGCCATTCGCCTGAACTACGGCATGCAGCGAGTGCGCGGCGGCGGCAACGCCACGCGAGCGATTGCCTGCCTGCCATCGCTCACCGGTGCCTGGCGCGATCGCGCAGGCGGCTTGCTGCTCTCGGCATCGGGTTGGGCACCCGTAGACCACCACGCGCTGCAACGCCCCGATTTGATGCCCGGCTGGCCGAACTGTCCGCCGCGCGTCATCAATATGAATGCGATCGGCGATGCCCTGCTTCATCCCGGGGACGCGCGTTTCGGCCCGAAGGTCGAGGCGCTCGTCGTCTACAACTCCAATCCCGTAGCCGTGGCGCCCGATTCGGAGCGCGTTGCGGCGGGCTTCAAGCGCGACGATCTCTTCACGATCGTGCTCGAGCACTTTCAGACCGACACCGTGGACTACGCGGACCTCGTTTTGCCCGCGACGACCCAGTTCGAACATTTCGATATCCACAAGTCCTACGGGCATACATACGTCATGGTCAACCGGCCCGCCATCGCGCCAATCGGCGAGGCGCGGCCAAACACCGAGATTTTCCGGGGCATCGCCCGGCGCATGGGAATCGACGAGCCGTCGCTCTACGAGAGCGACGAGGCAGTGGGGCGCGCTGCATTGGCCTGGGGCGATCCGACGCTCGAGGGCGCGGATTGGGGTGCGCTCGACGCAGCCGGCTGGGTCAAACTCAAAGTGCCCGAAGCACCTTTCGCCGAAGGCGGGTTTCGTACACCGTCCGGCAAGTGCGAGTTCGCAAGCACGCTGCTCGCGCGCGAAGGGCGCGATCCTCTACCCGATTACCTTCCGCCGCATGAGTCGCAGGACGGATCACCCGAACTGGCTGCGCGCTATCCCCTTTCGATGATCTCGCCGCCCGCACGAAACTTTTTAAACAGCAGCTTTGTGAACGTCGAAAGCCTGCGGGCGACCGAGGGCGAGCCGCATATCGACATTCATCCGGACGATGCGGCGCGGCGTGCCATCGGCGACGGCGATCTTGTACGGGTCTACAACGATCGTGGCTCGATGCGGGTGCGGGCCCGAGTGACGGATCGGGCACGCGAGGGTGTGGTCGTCGGCTTGTCGATCTGGTGGAAAAAGCTGTCTCCCGACGGCTGCAATGCCAATCAGGTCACGAGTCAGGCTCTGACCGATCTCGGGGGCTCGGCGACTTTTTACGATTGCCTGGTCGAAATTGAACGAGCCCGAATTTGAGCGCGGTTCGCATCGGAGTTGGAATTCGCTATCTAATTCGATTGTTTCGCCGGGTGCGACCAGCTAGGATGCGCTTTTCCGCACGAGCATTCGAAAAACAGGGAGGCGCCGAATGGAAAAAATCTGGTTGAAGTCGTACCCACCCGGCGTCCCGGCCGAAATCGATGCGACTCGCTATGCATCCGTCGGCGAATTGCTCAAAGAGAGTTTTCGCAAATACCGCGCAAAGCGGGCGTTTATCTGCATGGGTAAGGCAATCACTTACGGGGAACTCGATGACCTTTCCCGCAAGCTTGGCGCGTGGTTTTTGTCGAAGGGACTTGCCCGCGGCGCGCGTATCGCGGTGATGATGCCGAACGTGCTTCAGTATCCGGTGGCCATTGCGGCGATTCTCCGCGCCGGCTACGTCGTCGTGAATGTGAATCCGCTTTACACGCCTCGCGAACTCGGGCACCAGCTCAAAGACAGCGGCGCTGAGGCGATCATCGTGCTCGAGAACTTCGCGGCGACAGTGCAAGCGGTCCTCCGCAGTACGGCCGTCAAGCATGTGGTGGTGGCTTCGATGGGCGACCTGATGGGCGCAAGCGGGCTCATCGTCAACTTCGTCGTGCGCCGTGTGAAAAAATTGGTGCCTTCTTGGAGTCTGCCGGGACACGTCGCTTTCAACGACGCCGTTTCGGAAGGCGCGCGGCTCGCTTTTGCGCCCCCCCGGCTTGCACTTTCCGACATTGCGTTCCTGCAATACACGGGTGGTACCACGGGCGTGGCCAAAGGCGCGATGCTCACGCACGGCAATATTGTGGCCAACGTACTTCAATCGGCTGCTTGGCACGAGCCGGCGCATGCCAAGCAGCCCGACGTCGATCAGATCGTCAACGTGATCGCGCTGCCGCTCTATCACATCTATGCGTTGACAGTTTGCTTCCTGCTGACGGTTCGTACCGGCGGCATCGGGATCCTGATTCCGAATCCTCGCGACATCGGCGGCATGATCAAGCAGCTCAAGGGCTTCGCGATCAACACGTTCCCTGCGGTCAACACGCTCTATAACGCGTTGCTCAACCATCCGGATTTCAGCAAGCTCGATTTCTCGAAGATAATGGTTGCCAATGCAGGCGGAATGGCTGTGCAGGAAGCTGTCGCGAAGCGCTGGTATGCCCTCACGCAGGTGCCGATCGTCGAGGGGTACGGGCTGTCGGAGACGTCGCCCTCGGCCGTCTGCAACCCGGTCACGGCAACCGAATACAGCGGCACGATCGGGGTTCCGATTCCGTCCACCGAGGTCTCGATTCGCGATGACAACGGCAACGCGGTACCCATTGGCGAAGCCGGTGAAATCTGCATTCGGGGTCCGCAGGTGATGGTCGGATACTGGAATCGGCCTGACGAAACGGCGAAAGTCATGATGGCCGATGGGTTCTTCAAATCGGGCGACATTGGCGTGATGGACGAGCGTGGCTACTTCAAGATCATCGATCGGAAAAAGGACATGATTCTCGTCTCGGGCTTCAACGTCTATCCAAACGAGATCGAAGACGTCGTCGCGAAGCATCCGGGCGTCTTCGAAGTGGCAGCCGTCGGCGTGCCCGATGAGCACTCGGGCGAAGCCGTTAAGCTCGTTATCGTCAAGAAGGACGCGGCGCTCACCGAAGCCGATGTCCTTGCGTTCTGCAAGGAACAGCTGACCGGCTACAAGCGGCCGAGAATCGTCGAGTTCCGCACCGAGTTGCCGAAGACCAATGTGGGCAAGATCCTCCGCCGCGAGTTGCGCGAACCGCAAGCATCCGCCCCCGCCGCGGTGCCGCTTGCCTCGGCACGTCACTCGTAACCGGAGGGGGCGCTGCATGATCGCCTTATAGTCCCCCAATATTCTTAAATGGCGACTCCGCCCGCTGCCCCTGATACCCGAAAGACGGTGTCTTCATGGCCAAACTCGTGCGATCAACTTGATATCGGCTTTCTATCCGTTGTTATCTGCTAGCGCCGGTCTCTGCAACCCGCGACTTCGTCTAAAATCTACGGCTAGCCGCACTTTTCGCTCAACATCGCAGGCACGGTGCCCCGCAAGAAAAGCGCAACGCCGGTCAACGGCGCGGGGGGGCGGCGCAACGGAGAACTGCATGATGCTGGATGAGTGGGTCACTGAATTTGACCGAGGGCTGCGCTCGATCGCAGGTGTGAACCGAATGAGCCGGCCTGTCCCCGCGCCGTCGTCGACAGCCGGCGCGGAAATGACGCTCGCGCAGCGCGATCATGCTGCTGGGCTCATGCGTGTCAACCATGTTGGCGAGATTTGTGCGCAGGCCCTATATCAGGCGCAAAAGCTGGCCGCTCGCTCGCCGGCGCTAAAAACCGCGTTCCACCACGCGGCCCGCGAGGAAGAAGACCACCTAGCCTGGACCGCACACCGGCTCAAGCAACTCGATTCGCGGCCGAGTCTGCTCAATCCTCTCTGGTATGCGGGGTCGCTCGCCATCGGTTTTGCCGCTGGCTGTCTTGGCGACAAAGTAAGTCTCGGTTTCATGGCGGAGACGGAGCGGCAAGTCGAGCATCATCTCGATGGACACTTGTCGTCATTGCCCGAAGCGGATCTCGAATCCCGCGCGATCGTGGAGCAGATGCGCGCCGACGAAATGGCTCACGCGAAAACCGCTGCCGATGCGGGCGGCGTCAGTCTGCCGCTTCCCGTTCGCGCGCTGATGCGCGCCGCCTCGAAAGTGATGACCCGTACCGCCTACTACGTGTGAAACCTCCGCCTGGGCGGCGCGGACCGGGTCACCCTCGGTCCCCGATTCTCCCTTCGCTCTTACGCCTCTTTCCACCCCGCTTCTGGGCTTTCGCCTTTGCGTTTATCGCGTCATTCTCAGGTATTACCTTCAAAACGCGCACTAGTTCATTCATTTATAACGTTTTTCTGTTTTTGGGGATGGATTAGGAGCGGCGGCTAAGTCCTTGTTCTTTCACACAAAATTCGTCGAAAAAGCACTTTGCGCCCTTGACCGCCCTAATGCGTTACTCTAAAGTGGGAAACAGTGTGAGAAAGTGTATTTTTGTGGATTGATCGGACCATTTCGGCCGAACTTCGAGAGTGGAGCGGGGCAGTCGCCCCCGAGGGGAGAAGGACGTGTTCCAAGGGGCGTCGGCGCTGACGCTCGATGCGAAAGGCCGCATGTCGGTGCCTTCTCGCTATCGCGAGGCGCTGCAAGGCGAGGCACAAGGACGGGTGACGCTGACGAAGCATCCGGACGGCTGTCTTTTGCTGTTTCCGCGCCCCGAGTGGGAAGTCTTTCGCACGAAGATTGCCGCGCTGCCGATGGATGCGCATTGGTGGCGGCGAATTTTCCTCGGCAACGCGTCCGATATCGATCTCGACAGCGCGGGCCGCATTCTTGTCACTCCCGAATTGCGAATGGCCGCGGGGCTGGAAAAGGAAGTCATGTTGCTCGGCATGGGAAGTCACTTCGAGCTGTGGGATGCGCAGACCTACGCGGCGAAGGAGCAGGCGGCAATGGCGCAGGGCATGCCCGAAGCGCTGAAGAATTTCACATTCTGATCGCGGTTTACATATAGGACGCTGCGATGGGAAGCGAACTGCGGCACCAGACGGTGTTGCTTGAGGAGGCGGTAAATGCGCTCGTGACGCGCGCCGACGGCATTTATGTCGACGGTACCTTCGGGCGCGGCGGGCACAGCCGCGCCGTGCTGGCCAAACTTGGGCAAGCGGGGCGATTGATCGCGTTCGACAAGGATCCGAAAGCGATCGAGACAGCGCGCGCGATGGCCGACAAGCGTTTCGAAATCGTCCACGACAGCTTCGTCGCGCTTTCGTCCGCCACGTCCGCCCGCGGCATCGGGCGGCTCTCGGGCGTATTGCTGGATCTCGGCGTCTCGTCGCCGCAACTTGACGATCCGGCGCGCGGTTTCAGCTTTCGTGCCGACGGCCCCCTCGATATGCGGATGGACCCAACGCGCGGGGAGTCCGCGGCCGAGTGGCTCGCGCGGGCAACGCAGCAGGAATTGACGGAGGTTATTCGAGATTATGGGGAAGAACGGTTTGCTGTTCAGATTGCAAAGGCGATTGTTGCTCGCCGGGCAGAGTCCGATCGCCTCGGGCCGCTCGTCAGCACAAGCGAGCTTGCCGAAATCGTGGGTCACGCCGTCAAGACACGCCAGAAGGGTAAGGATCCGGCAACCCGCACCTTTCAGGCTATACGGATTCACGTCAATCAAGAGCTTGCGGAACTGCAAGTCGTTTTAGAGACTGCATTGTCGTTGTTGGAGCAAGGGGGGCGGCTGGTCGTGATCAGCTTTCATTCGCTCGAGGATCGAATTGTGAAGCGGTTTATGCAGGTGCACGCGAGCGCGCCCGCCGTCGACCGTCGCTTGCCGATTCGTGCGATCGATCTGCCGAGCCCACCCCTCAGGATCGTCGGCCGCACCTTTGCGAGCGACGCAGAGGTGGAAGCCAACCCGCGCGCCCGCTCGGCGGTGATGCGTGTCGCGGAGCGCGTCGCGCCATGAGCCGCTTCAACATCCTTCTGTTGATCGTCGTTCTCTGCTGTGCGTTGTCGGTCGTCAATGGGACGAATCAGCAGCGGCGCCTTTTCGTTGAGCTTGAGCGTGCGCAGGCCGCGGAGCACCAGCTGCAGCTGGACTACGCCCAGCTGCAGTACGAGCAAAGCGCTCTCTCGAAGACGTCGCGCATCGAGCAGCTCGCCACCGATACGCTCAAGATGCAACCCATCGCGAGCGGCAGCACCCAATATCTGACCCTCGCCCCCGGTGCTTCCGAGGCGCAGGACGTCGTAATTTCGACCTCGGCCACCCCACCTGTCACGCCCACCGCTCGCGCCGAGCAGCCTCGCACGGCATCGTCAAGCCGCGGAGGCGCCCGATGAAACAGGGCGGCAACCGCAAAGGCGTCACGTTTTCCGCCAGCCCCGTGCTTTCGGTGCGCCTGCCGATGTGGCGCTCGAAGCTCGTCGTTTTCATGCTGTTTCTGGCGTTCCTCGTGCTCGCCGCGCGGGCGGTTTGGATCCAGGGGCCGGGCAACGCGTTCTATCAGAAGCAGGGCGAAAGCCGCTACCAGCGCACAATCGAATTGGCGGCCACGCGCGGCAAAATCGTAGACCGTAACGGCCTTGTGCTCGCGACGAGCCTGCCTGTGCGCGCCATCTGGTCAATTCCGGAATCGGTGCCGGAAGACATCGATCAGAACAAGCTGGCCGCACTTGCGTCCCTGCTCGACATGAGCCAAAAAGAGCTGCTCGCAAAGCTCTCCGGTGACAAGATGTTCGTCTACGTCAAGCGCCAAGTGCCGGTGGATGTGGCCGACAAGGTCATCGCACTCAATATTCCTGGTATCTATCAGCGAGATGAGTACAAGCGCTTCTATCCGGAAGGCGAGATCACGGCTCACCTTGTCGGATTCACGAATGTCGAGGACGAAGGCCAGGAGGGCATCGAGCTCAGCGATCAGAAGATCCTTTCCGGCGTGCCCGGGATCCGCCACGTCATCAAGGACCGCATGGGTCGCATCATCGAGGATGTCGATCAGCAGGTCGCGCCGCGTAACGGCAAGGACGTCGCGTTGTCGATCAACAGCCAGATCCAGTACATCGCCTACGCGAACCTGAAGGCGGCCGTCGAGAAATTCAAGGCGAAGGGGGGCGCGGCAATGGTCGTCGATGTGCGAACCGGCGAGGTGCTCGCGCTCGTCAACTATCCGACCTTCAACCCGAACGACCGCTCGCATCTGACCGGCGAAGAGCTGCGCAATCGCATCTTGACCGACGTCTTCGAGCCCGGCTCAATCATGAAGCCCTTTACGATTTCGCTGGCGCTCGACCTGCACCGCGTTTCTCCGGATACGCTCGTTGATACGGGCAACGGCCGCTTCACGCTCGACGGCGCGACGATCACGGACGATGCCGGCTTCGGCGTGCTGACGGTCGGCGGGGTCATTCAGAAATCGAGCAACATCGGCGCGTCGAAGATCGCCATGACGCTCAAGCCCGAAGAGATGTGGAACATGTTCACGAGTATCGGCCTCGGTCAGGCGCCGAAGGTCGGCTTTCCCGGTGCCGTCGCGGGCCGGCTGCGGCCATGGAAGAGTTGGCGCCGGATCGAGCAAGCAACGATGTCGTATGGCTACGGGCTGTCCGCGTCGCTGTTCCAGCTTGCGCGCGCCTACACGGTGATCGCGCATGACGGCGAACTGATGCCCGTTTCGATTTTCAAGACCGATCCGAGCCAGCCGGTGACAGGGCCGCAGATCTTCTCGCCGACGACGGCCAGCGAAATGCGGACGATGCTCGAGGCGGTCGTGTCCAAGGAAGGCACCTCGCCCGAGGCGGCAGTGCCCGGTTACCGCGTTGGTGGCAAGAGCGGTACGGCCTACAAGCAAGTGGGCCATGGCTATGATCGGTCGCGATATCGCGCCTCGTTCGTCGGCATGGCACCGATGCCCAACCCCCGTATCGTCGTCGCCGTGTCAGTCGACGAGCCTAGCGCGGGCAGCCACTTTGGCGGCTCCGTTTCAGGCCCCGTGTTCGCCGCAATCGTCGGCGATACGTTACGCACGCTGAACGTGCCGCCCAATATGCCGGTAAAGCAGCTCGTCGTATCCGACGATTCCGCGAAGGGAACCGCGCCGACGAGCGTGCGCCCGATCGCCGTCTCGGCCGATCCGCGCGACCGTCCGGGAGTCGTGCGATGAGCGCGCCGGCCGATCGGCAAATCGCCGAGGCACTCGGCTGGCTGCATGCCCGCGTGCCGGCGGGTGCGCATCTGCATTCCGATACGCGCACGCTCGGCGCGGGCGATGTGTTTTTCGCCTATGCCGTCGATGGGGCCGACAACCGCGCGCATATTGCCCGCGCGTTCGAGTGCGGCGCGTCGACGGTCCTCTATCAACCGGAAGGCTTGGCGGGCAGCGTCGACGCAACGCGCGCGCTGGCCGTGCCATCGTTAAACGAGTTGGCAGGCGAGATCGCAAGCCGCTGGTATGGCGCGCCGAGCAGCTCGATGCTGGCCATCGCCGTAACGGGCACCAACGGCAAGACGTCGTGCTCGCAATGGATTGCGGCGGCGCTTTCGGCACTTGGCAAGCCATGCGCCGTCATCGGCACGCTAGGCAGCGGCATGCCAGGCCAGCTCGTACACACGGGGTTCACAACGCCCAATGCGCCTCAACTGCAACGCAGCCTCGCGCAGATGGTGGCGGCCGGTGCTCGGGCCGTGGCGATGGAGGTTTCCTCGCATGCGCTGCATCAAGGCCGCGCGAGCGGAACGGCGTTCGACATCGCCGTTTTTACGAACCTCACGCAGGATCATCTCGACTATCACCAAACCTTCGACGCCTATGAAGCGGCAAAGGCGCGGCTTTTCGACTGGCCGACGCTGCGCGCCGCCGTTGTCAATCGCGACGACGCAGCAGGCCGGCGCTTGATCGAGCGCACGCAGGGGCGTGTGCGTACGATCGCCTACGGTATCGATGACGCAGCCCCTGCGCACGGCGCCGGCACGCTTCTTCTCGCCACTCACGTGCGGGCGACGGCGGCGGGCACAGCGTTTCATCTTTCGTCGGATTGGGGCGAGGCCGATGTCGAGGTCGGTACACTCGGCGCGTTCAACGTCAGCAATCTGCTTGCCGTGCTCGGAGCGTTGCTCGCCGCCGACGTGCCGTTGGCCGATGCGCTCGAGCAACTGGCCAAGCTCGATCCTGTGAACGGACGCATGCAGCGCCTGGGCGGGCGGCCCGCGAACGACGAGCCCCTCGTTGTGATCGACTATGCGCACACGCCCGATGCACTCGAGAAAACGCTCGCGGCGCTGCGTCCGATCGCTCAAGCGCGTGGGGGAAAGCTCATCTGCCTGTTCGGCTGTGGCGGCGATCGCGATGCGACCAAGCGTCCGCTGATGGGTGCGATAGCGGAGCGGATGGCCGACATCGTCGTCGTGACAAGCGATAACCCGCGCGGCGAAAGTCCGCGCTCGATCATCGAACAGGTCTTCGCCGGCATGGCCGATGCGGGCTGCGCACGCGCGATCGAGGATCGCGCAAACGCCATCTTGCAAACGGTGCGCGCAGCGGCGCGCGAAGACGTAGTCGTGCTTGCCGGCAAAGGGCACGAAGCAACACAGGAAATCATGGGTAAAAAGCGCGTTTTCTCTGATCAGGACCACGCACGCCTTGCGCTCGCAGCCCGCGTGACATACCCACGCGGAGGCGGTGAATGACGATGCTGACGCTGGCCGAGGCGGCCGGTCTTATTCCCGGCGCGACGGCGTGCGGCGACGCCGCCGCTACGTTTGCGCGCATCTGCACGGACAGCCGTATGGCGGGTCCCGGCGATTTATTCGTGGCGTTAAAGGGCGAGCGCTTCGACGCTCACGACTTCCTCCCCGACGTCGCCAAGCGTGGCGTGAGCGCGGTGCTGGCGGCGCACGTGCCGCCTGGCTGGAATCTGCCCGCGCTCATCGTCGCCGATACGCGTGCTGCGCTGGGAGCGCTCGCCAGCGGCTGGCGCCGGCGTTTCGCGATTCCGCTCGTGGCCGTGACGGGCAGCAACGGGAAGACGACGGTCAAGGAGATGATCGCGTCGATTTTCGCAGCGGCATGCGGCGCGAATGCGCGTCTCGCGACGCTTGGCAACCTGAACAACGAGATTGGGCTGCCGATTACGCTCTTGCGTCTGAACGCGGCGCATAAGCTTGCCGTCGTGGAACTCGGGATCAATCATCCGGGCGAAACCGATACGCTTGCGAAGCTTGCCAAGCCGACGATCGCGCTCGTCAATAACGCGCAGCGCGAGCACCAGGAGTTCATGGAGACCGTCGAAGCGGTTGCGCTCGAGCATGCGAGCGTCATTCACGCGCTCGGCCCGGACGGTGTGGCTGTTTTTCCTGCCGATGATCCTTATGCCGGAATTTGGCGTGTTGCGGCAACCGGCAACCGCATTATCGATTTCGCCCTATTGCCGGAAGCGGCGCTCGCCGCGACGGCGGGCGCTGCGCAGCAGGAGGTTGCGGCCGTCGTCGGCGAATTCGCGCGCAACCGTTTGCGTGTGAACACTCATGCGGGCGAGTTCGAAGCGACGTTGCAGGTGCTGGGCGCGCACAACGCGCGCAATGCGCTTGCCGCGACGGCGGCCGCGCTCGCCGCCGGCGTATCGCTTGATGCGATCCGCCGCGGTTTGGAAGCCTTCTCGCCCGTCAAAGGGCGCCTGCAGGCCAAGCGTGCGGAAATCGGCTCGCTCGCGGGCGCGACAGTCATCGACGATTCTTACAACGCCAATCCCGATTCGATGCGCGCGGCGATCGACGTGCTCGCCGCCCAGCCCACACCGCGTGTGCTGGTGATGGGTGACATGGGTGAAGTGGGCGATCACGGTCCGGCGTTCCACGGCGAGATCGGCGCGTACGCGCGCGAGCGCGGCATCGACGCGCTCTACGGGCTTGGCGACGCGACGCGCGATGCCTGCGCGGCGTTCGTCGCCGCGCCGCAAGCAGCGGCGGCGGCCATGACTGTGGCGGGGGCGGCTGCGGTCGCACAGGCACACCATTTCGACGATGTCGTTGCGCTGATCGATGCGCTGCTGCAGGCGCAATTCGGCGCAAGCGCGACGGTGCTGGTGAAAGGTTCGCGCTTCATGCGCATGGAGCGCGTCGTCGATGCGCTGACTCAATTGCAACCCCACGCTTCGGGCACGGCGCCCGGAGTGCACTGAAACAAGGACAAGCATGCTGCTGGTGCTGGCGCAATGGCTGCAGAATGACGCAAGCTTTTTGCGCGTGATCAACTATCTGACGTTTCGCGCGGTCGCGGCTACCATTACCGCGCTCGCGATCGGGCTCGTTTGCGGCCCGTGGGTGATTCGCAAGCTGGCCGCGATGAAGGTTGGCCAGGCCGTGCGTACGGACGGTCCGCAAACGCACCTCGTCAAGTCGGGAACCCCGACGATGGGCGGCGTATTGATTCTGATTGGCATTGCTGTCTCCACGCTGCTCTGGGCGGATCTCACCAATCGCTTCATCTGGATCGTGATGCTCGTCACGTTCGGCTTCGGCGTCATCGGGTGGGTGGATGACTACCGCAAGGTCGTCTACAAAGACCCGCGCGGAATGTCCTCGCGCGAAAAATATTTCTGGCAATCGGTAATCGGGCTGTTCGCCGCCGTCTATCTCGCGTTCAGCGTATCGGAAGCCAGCAACGTGCGCGTCTTCGATCTCTTCATGGCCTGGGTGCGCAGCGGCTTGTCGATGGGACTGCCTGCGCGCGCGGACCTGCTGCTGCCGTTTCTCAAGTCGATCACGTACCCGCTCGGTGTCTGGGGCTTCATCGCGCTTACCTACTTCGTCATCGTCGGCGCGAGCAACGCGGTCAATCTGACAGACGGCCTGGACGGGCTCGTCATCATGCCTGTGGTGCTTGTCGGCGCTTCGCTCGGTGTGTTCGCCTACGTGATGGGCAGCTCCGTCTACTCGAAGTATCTGCTGTTTCCACACATAGCCGGCGCGGGCGAGCTGCTCATTTTCTGCTCGGCGATGGGCGGCGCGGGGCTCGCTTTCCTTTGGTTCAACACGCACCCCGCGCAGGTGTTCATGGGCGACGTCGGCGCGCTTGCATTGGGCGGCGCGCTCGGCACGATCGCCGTGATCGTGCGGCAAGAGATCGTGCTTTTCATCATGGGCGGCATTTTCGTCGCCGAAACGCTTTCGGTGATGCTGCAAGTGGTGTGGTTCAAGTACACGAAACGGCGTTTCGGCGAAGGGCGGCGCATCTTCAAGATGGCGCCGCTTCATCACCATTTCGAATTGTCGGGATGGAAGGAGACGCAAGTTGTCGTCCGCTTCTGGATTATCACGTTGATGCTGTGTCTGTTCGGCCTGTCCACACTCAAGTTGCGCTAAAGGAAAGGGAAAGCAAGCGATGTTCGGCGAGATGTTTCGTGATCGGCCAAGGCCGACGGTGCTCGTGCTGGGACTCGGGGAATCGGGTCTTGCGATGGCGCGCTGGTGCGCGCGCCACGGGTGCCGCTTGCGTGTTGCCGATACCCGCGTCGCGCCTCCAAGCCTGCCGATGCTGCAAGCCGAGGGCATCGAGGCAGAGTTCGTCGGGGGGGCGTTTTCACCGGCTTTGCTCGATGGAGGCATCGAGCTTATCGCCGTGAGCCCTGGTCTTTCGCCGCTCGAGCCCGATCTCGCCACGCTTCTCACAAGCGCGCGCGAGCGCCTCGTTCCTGTTTGGGGGGAACTCGAACTCTTTACGCAGGCGCTCAGGCACCTCGGCGGGAGCGGCTAT
>JAXDQB010000348.1:0-4954 GCA_034668065.1 Paraburkholderia sp. | reverse complement strand
ACAAGCTGACCCATCAGCCGGTGAACCTGTCGGTGCGCCAGGGCGACGAGATCGTCTATATCGAACGGGCCTACTCCGAGCGCTCGGGGATGCAGGTCGTGCGGGCGATCGGAGGCCGCGCGCCATTGCACCTCACGTCGGTGGGCAAGCTGTTCCTGGCGATTGACGAAGCTGCGCGCGTGCGCGCGTATGCGACGCGCACGGGACTGTCGGGGCACACACAGAACAGCATCACCGATCTCGCGCAGCTCGAGCGCGAGCTGACGCAAGTGCGTCAGCAAGCCTGCGCCCGCGACAACGAAGAACTCGAACTGGGCGTGCGCTGCATCGCCGCGGGCATCCACGACGATACCGGCAAGCTCGTCGCCGGCCTCTCGCTGTCCGCGCCGGCCGATCGCCTGCAGGACGCCTGGCTCGGGCATCTGAGCCGCACGGCGCTCGTCATCTCCGAATCTCTCGGGTACCGGCCCGAAGCCACAGCCGCCTCGGCAGGCAACACCGAGCCTGCAAAGGCCGCAAAGACCGCCTGAGCGAGGTAAGCCGAGGTGTACCGGCGCTATCGCCTCGCTTAGGGTGTGCGTGAACCGTCATAAATGTCCGGCATTGCGCGTATTGGCCACGCCATTACGCCAACCGTACCGCTTTCGACTTGAATTGGAGCGAAGCTACCGTAACCTGTATGTTTGTATAGGTCGATTTTCGTCGCAGGGTGCTAACCTTTCAGTTAATCCGCCATCAAGGTAGTCGCCTTTTCGCAGTGAGGACACCATTACCAGTATGTTGGTTGGGTCATAGCCCTCCCTATGAATTGCGCATTTAATGCCCTGGCTATTTTTTCTTGAGAATTAGTCAATCCGCCTTACTCGAACGGGGCCATAGTCATGCCAACGATATATGCCGTTGATTCTAAAGATATACTAGCATACACCGATCTTAATAATAGCGCGATTAACAGCCAGCCATCGAATGGCGCCAAACTAATCGCGGCCAACACGGATAAGCTCTTCGCAGTCCTGGACGGCAAACCGCACAGTAGCATGCATTTTTACCCCATTTTTCTTGATGGCAAGTTAGGGCAACCGACACCGATTGACACCAGCGACGCGCCATTGCCGGACGTGTCGCTAGCCATCTGTTGTTGTTCCAACCAACCCAACATGATTTACGTGGGTGGGGGAGCACGCAATGTCGAGATCGTCAGTTACCAGGTGGATCCCGTGGACGCCAATCTCGTGAACTTCAATCCCGCCAGCCCGAAGACAAAGCTGGTTTGCAAAGGATCGGCCAGTCCTACAGATCTGACAGGAATATCGTCATTTCATATGAGTTCCGTGGCGGACCAAAGCGGCAACCAATATTTGTATGCATTGTCCACGGCCACTGGCTCTTCGGGGGGGAAGGCGCGAATTCAAAGTTCCATTTCATCGTTCAATTTGCCGATCTCGGGGGAAATTAACAAAATCGACGAGTCGAAAATGACCTGCATGTTATTCTCGCTAACGGCCACATCGAAATTCATTTACGCGCTAGGCGCACCAGGGACCGGAGATCTGTTAAATCCCAATGATTCGGGTTAGATTTATGCCTATTCGACAGAAGGGGGCAAGTTATCCGGTCCGACGGTCGTTGCGGACAATCTTCCACTCACACCGCATCCCCAGATTATATCGACGAAAAGTGGAAAATATTTGTACATAAACAGCAGCGAAGGGACTATAGCCTTCTCGATCGACCAGGTTACCGGAGCCATAAAAAAGATAAACCAAGAACCATATGCCCCGGACTACCGGATCGCAATGGTTGGCGATGAATCGGTCATTGTAAGCACCTGGGACTCTGCGTGGGCCTACATGTGCCCGATCTATCTGGAGGGGAAGATAGCCCCAAGGACAAGCTCATTTGACATGGATGGTTTTTCGTCGCCATTCATCGATTTCGCGGTCCTAGATATCTAACTCCGAATTCCGATCGCGTGGCGACCATTCCGAAGCCGCGGTCGCGTCGGAAGGCAACGCCAAGACTTCAAAGCGCCCCTAAGACTGCCTGAGCGGTAAGCCTGGCCCTCACTCCCGAAGCCCCGCCCATCGCGCGCCACATCCGTGTCCGCCGTCTTCCCGCGCAAGTTGAGATATAGAAAAAGCCCCGTTTCAGTGACGGGGCTTTTTCCATTGCATTCCATTGCCGGGAAGGAAGACGCAAAACGCGTCAAGTGCCACGCCTGCCCGCGTCGACGCTCGTGACACGCTGCTCGCCACCGTTGTCGAGCCAATTGCGCACGCGCACCGCATCGGCGGTGCGCGAGTACTTGCCCGTCGAATCGAGCAGCACGATGATCATCGGGCGACCTTGGATGGTAGCCTGCATCACGAGGCACTCACCGGCTTCGTTGATGAAACCCGTCTTCTGCAGCCCAATATCCCACGACGGATTTCGCACGAGCGCGTTCGTGCTGTTGTAGACGAGCTCACGCTTGCCCGTATTGACCGTATAGGTGCGGTCTGTCGAGAACCTGCGGATCAGCGGATACTGATAGGCCGCATTGACCATCTTCACGAGGTCACGCGCCGTCGAAACATTATGGCTTGTCAAGCCGGACGGACTCTCGAAGTGAGTATCTGTCATGCCCAGCGCCTTCGCCTTCGCGTTCATCGCGGCGAGGAACGCCGGACGGCCACCCGGGTAATAACGCGACAACGCGGCCGCGGCGCGATTTTCCGACGCCATCAGCGCAATATGCAGCATGTCATCGCGCGACAACACCGAACCCACCGAGAGGCGCGAGCCGGTGTGCTTCTCGAAATCGCGATCGTCATCAGACACTTCGATCTGGTCGGTCAACGGCAGCTTTGAGTCAAGCACCACCATCGATGTCATCAGCTTCGTGATCGACGCAATGGGTACGACGGAGCGCGAGTTCTTGTCGAGCAGCGTTTCAGATGTGTTCTGATCAATGACGTAGGCCACGTTCGAACGCAGAGCAAGCCCTACGGGGCCTTCCTGAAGACCGAATGCTGCCGAGGAACGCGGCTCGAAAGAGACTTTGCGCAACGCACTGTGATGCCTTCGCACTCTCAGCGTGTAGGAGACACGCTTCTTGCGCATCCTGTCGTCTGGCGCGGCGGTCGCAGCCGCCGTCGCTATCACTTTGACGACTTTCTTGGACTTATGAGCTTTTTTCGTGACGGCGGGCGTGGGCGAGGCCGCATCGTTCGTGCTCGACGCGGCAAGCGCGTCAGCAGGCGCCGCGAAGAGCGCGGCGGCAAGCAGGGAAGCAGCAATCGAGACGACTCTTGTAAGCGCCACGCCTTGCACTACTTTCAGCGACGAAAACATACCGGTTTTCATTGGTGTTCTTGAACGGGGTGGCGAGAGACGATTGTCGGCAAGTGTAGTTAAGGTCCTAAATTTTAGCAATCTTAAGCACTTACTGAATAACCTTCAGCCGATTTGTAAAAGCAGCCAAGCGCGAAGGCCCGAAGAGCCGAAGAACCGAAGAGCCGATGCACTTCATTTTGCGGCAAGACGAAGCGCTGCTATGGGGCCATGCCCACATGTCTGCACAATTAACGCTTAGCGCGCCTCCTTCGTTGACGCTGGCGCAGACCGGATCCGAAAGCGTGCCAGGAAGACGCTATCGCATGCGTCGGACAACCGCTGTGAGCGACGCTGCAAGCGTTCCGACCACGGCGTTCAGCGGTCATAATTACCGCCAACCCATTGTTTTCACATGAAATCCTTCACCTTGTGCGACGCACAAAACACTGCTTGACATTTGGGCAAGTCGACCTAGAATAGGTACCGTTGTTGCAGCGCACAAAACGCGTCGAGCATACAACTCGGTCCCAAGATTTGCCATTCACCAATCCGATCTGCACCAGACAAATCGATTTTAAGGAGCGCAAACATGACGATACTGACACCTGAGCAACTCGCGGCAGCACAGAAGGCCAATCTCGAGGCACTGTTCGGCCTCACGAACAAGGCGTTCGAAGGGATCGAGAAGTTGGTCGAATTGAACCTGCAAGTCGTGAAATCGACGCTCGCGGAAAGCCAGGAAAACGCGCAACGCGCGCTGTCGGTGAAGGACGCGCAGGAACTGCTCGCCATGCAAGCAAACGTGACGCAGCCGATGGCGGAAAAGATGCTCTCGTACGGGCGTCATCTGTATGAGATCGCGTCGGCCACGCAAGCCGAATTCGCCCGTGTTGCGGAAGCCCAGTACGAAGAGCAGAACCGTAAGGTGCAGGCGTTTGTCGAGAACATCGGGAAAAACGCTCCGGCAGGGTCGGAAACCGCTGTTGCCGTGATGAAGTCGGCGATCTCGGCGGCCAACACGACCTACGAAACGGTACATAAGGCAACGAAGCAGGCGGTCGAAATCGCCGAAAGCAACTTTAATGCGGCCGCCACAGCCGCGACGAAGGCTGCTCAGCAAGCCGCCTCGCAGGCCTCGCGTGCGGCGAGAAAGCCCGCTGCTGCCTGATTAAAAGAAACCCGAAGCAAGCGCGATGGCCAGGGCCGAACCGGCCCCCCGAGCCAATCTAAGCTGGTTTCATGAAAAACGGCGCGCATCCTTGAAGGGATGCGCGCCGTTTTTATGTCAGCTGACGCCAGCTGACTCGCTACTTCTTGCGCTGTGGCGGCAGATCGGTACAAACACCTTCGTATAACTCAGCGGCCATGCCGATTGATTCGCCAAGCGTCGGGTGCGGATGGATCGTGCGGCCGATATCGGCTGCATCCGCGCCCATCTCAATCGCGAGGCACACTTCGCTGATGAGATCGCCGGCATTAAGGCCGACGATGCCCCCCCCGATTACCCGGTGAGTCTCTTCGTCGAAGATCAGCTTCGTGAAACCCTCGTCGCGGCCGTTTGCTATTGCGCGTCCGGACGCAGCCCACGGGAAGACGGCCTTGCCGTACTTGATGCCTTCGGCCTTGCACTGCTCCTCGG
>JAXDQB010000347.1:0-7828 GCA_034668065.1 Paraburkholderia sp. | reverse complement strand
GACCGCCCATGCGCAAGTCGTCACACTCGAGCCGGATTGGCGCAGCCATTTGCTTTCCGTCATCACCGATCCCAACGTAGCGTTAATCCTGCTTACGATCGGCATGTATGGCCTTTTCTTCGAGTTTGCGAATCCCGGCTTCGTGCTGCCGGGGGTCGCCGGTGCGATCTCACTCTTAATCGGGCTTTTCGCACTGCAATTGCTGCCCATTAGCTACACCGGACTTGCACTGATTTTCCTTGGCATTTCGTTTCTGATTGCGGAGGCGTTCCTTCCAACGTTCGGCGCGCTTGGCTTCGGCGGCATTATTGCGTTTGCGGCCGGCGCGACAATGCTGATCGACACTGACATCCCCGGTTACGGCATACCGCTTCCCGTCGTTGCGGCATTGACGGTGGCGAGCGCCCTCTTCATTTTCATCGTCTCAAGCTTTGCCATCAAGGCGCGACGACGGCCCGTCGTGAGCGGGTCGGAAGCCATGATCGGCTGCGTCGGGGAAATCATCGACGGCCTCGCTCGCACCGATGGTGCAACTGGAACAGAGGCTACGGGATGGGCGTATGTGCGCGGCGAACGCTGGCGCGTTTGCGCCTCGCTTGCGCTCCCCGCAGGCAGCCGCGTGCGTGTGACCGATCGCAGCGGGCTTATGCTGACCGTGGTACCCGTCATCGATCCAAAAGAAGGAGAACCGTCATGATCGGCTTTACGTTCGGCTTCAGCAGCCTTTTGATCCTGCTTGCAATCCTCGTAGTCGCCTCGTCGATCCGCATCTTCCGCGAGTACGAACGCGGCGTCGTATTCACGCTCGGCCGCTTCTGGAAAGTGAAGGGGCCGGGGCTCGTCCTCATCGCGCCTGTCATCCAGCAAGCGGTGCGGATGGATCTGCGTACGGTCGTCTTCGACGTGCCGCCGCAAGACGTCATCACGCGCGACAACGTCTCGGTCAAGGTCAATGCGGTGGTGTACTTTCGCGTCGTCGACCCTGAGAAGGCTGTCATTCAAGTGGCGCGATTTTTTGAAGCGACCAGTCAACTCTCGCAGACGACGCTGCGCTCCGTGCTAGGCAAGCATGAGCTCGACGCCTTGCTCGCAGAGCGTGAGCAGCTCAACGCCGATATACAAAAGACGCTCGATTCACAAACGGACGCTTGGGGCATCAAGGTGTCGAATGTCGAAATCAAGCACGTGGACATCAACGAGACGATGATTCGCGCGATCGCACGCCAAGCCGAAGCGGAGCGGGAGCGGCGCGCGAAAGTCATCCATGCCGAGGGCGAACTGCAAGCTTCGCAAAAGCTGCTCGAAGCGGCACAAACGCTCTCGAAACAACCACAGGCGATGCAATTGCGTTATCTCCAAACGCTCACTACAATCGCTGCGGATAAGAACTCCACTATCGTTTTCCCGCTCCCCATCGATGTCCTCAACGCCGTGCTTAATCGCGGCTGACGCCCGTGTCGCCGCCTCTCTTGCGACACAGACGATACGCGAAGGAGTAACGCTCGGCGAATAGCCGCAATTACATTGCGCCGCCGATTTCAGTTGAAGCTGCAGTAGGGTACGACAGCAGGCCACGACCGCATTCGACCTTTTGCCCCAGAAGATCGAACGGCTTCCAGGATCAGGAGACATGCCGCTCATGGAACAAGTGAAAACCTTTTCCCCGCTCGAAGCGGCGAGACGCTACTTCGGCTTCGACGAAGCGGGTACGAATCTGCGCACCGAAGTGCTTGCAGGCGTAACCACCTTTCTGACGATGGCATACATCGTCTTCGTCAACCCGGCGATTCTCGGCGACGCCGGCATGCCTAAAGACGCGGTTTTCGTGGCTACGTGCCTCGTCGCCGCCCTCGCGTCGCTGATCATGGGGCTTTATGCGAACTATCCGATCGCATGCGCACCCGGGATGGGACTCAATGCGTATTTCGCCTATACAGTCGTGAAAGGCATGGGGTTCACCTGGCAGGCTGCGCTCGGCGCGGTCTTCATCTCCGGCTGTCTTTTCCTCTGCGTGACTCTCTTTCGCGTGCGAGAAATGATTGTCAACGGAATACCGCATTCGATCCGCGTGGCAATCACGGGCGGTATCGGTCTTTTCCTCGCGATTATTTCGTTGAAGACAGCGGGCATCGTCGTTGGCAGCGCGGCGACGTTGGTCACGCTTGGCAATTTGCACAAGCCACCCGTCATTCTGGCGACGATCGGCTTTTTCACCATCGTGACGCTCGACTTCCTGCGTGTGCGCGGCGCCATTTTGATCGGGATTCTCGGCGTGACAGTGCTCTCATTCTTCTTCGGAGGCAATCAGTTTCACGGGGTCGTATCCGCCCCGCCGTCAATCGATGCGACCCTCTTTCATTTGGACATCGCCGGCGCGCTTTCAACGGGCTTCGTCAACGTGGTGCTCGTGTTCTTCCTCGTCGAACTCTTCGATGCCACCGGCACGCTCATGGGCGTCGCAAACCGCGCTGGCCTGCTCGTAGAAGGTAAGATGGGCCGCCTCAACAAGGCACTGCTGGCCGACAGCACCGCCATCGTCGCGGGCTCGGTGCTGGGCACCTCTTCAACGACAGCCTATATCGAGAGCGCTTCGGGCGTTCAGGCGGGCGGCCGCACCGGCGTGACGGCGATCACAGTCGCCGTGCTGTTCCTCGCTTGCCTATTTATCGCGCCGTTGGCCGGCGCTGTGCCAGGTTATGCAACGGCACCGGCGCTCCTTTACGTCTCTTGCCTCATGTTGCGAGAACTGGTCGCGCTGCCCTGGGACGATGCGACCGAAGTTGTGCCCGCCGCGCTGACCGCGCTCATGATGCCGTTCACCTATTCGATTGCCAATGGCGTCGCCTTCGGCTTTATCTCTTATGCCGGACTCAAGCTGTTGACCGGCCGGGCACGCCAGGTGAAAGCGATTGTCTGGATCATTGCAGCGATCTTTCTGTTCCGCTTCTTTTATCTTGCAACAGAATAAGCGGTCGTGCTGTGACAGCACCGGTCTCAGACTCGCGCGTTCGCTTCGTAAAATCTGACGTAGCCGCTTCGCAGCACCGCGCATTGAGCATTCGTCTCGGCCAGCAGACGCCGCACTGCTTCTTCGATGCGACTGCGGTGGGCATTAAAAGCCCCGACCATATCTTCGAGCCGAGACGATGCGGCGCCAAAATGGTCTTCGAGTGCTTCCGCCGTAATCGTGCACTGAACGCGCTCGCCATCAACGAGCGCCGGAAATGCCAGAGTCAACTCGCGCCCCGAATACTCGGGAGCTTCTTTTGGGAAAGTGATCTGCATGGGATGCGCCTTTGCCATGAGGAAGACACACTGACGACCGCACCCCGAGAATTGCTTCCTTCTTGCACAGCGCGGGCTGACACGGCGGCGAAACATCCCGCTTGCCGGTTGCATTCACTTTAGAATGTTTGCGGCGACACGCAAGTTTTATGCACGTGGCGAAACACGCCGGTACGTCTGCCCCCCAAAAAAAGCGTGAGAAAGTGCCCAACCCATGGGCCGCGGCCGCTCACATGTGCAGGAGTCCGAACGTTATGGCGGCCGATGTCACAGCGGCGCATCCGCATGCGTCATTGCAGCCGCGCGCCCGGCTCCGGTTCAGGTATGCTTCGGCCGAAATCTCACGTTTCGCGTCTGCAACCCCGAACACGCTCATGCCTTTGTCGTCTCGTCCGCCACTCGTTCGTGTAGAGCCGCTCGGATGCACCTTCGAAGCGCCAGGCGAACTCACCGTACTCGAGGCCGCCAGCTGTGCTGGTGTGCAACTGCCCAGATCCTGTCGCAACGGGACGTGTCGCGCGTGTCTGTGCCGCTTGCTGAGCGGCACTGTTTCCTATCAAATCGAGTGGCCCGGCCTAAGCAAGGAAGAGAAGACGGATGGCCTGATTCTGCCTTGCGTTGCCGTCGCCGAAAGCGACCTCGTCATCGAAGTGCAGGACGCTCGAGGCGCTTAAGGTCCAGATCGGGCGGATTCTTTAAAGCTAATGACCCAGCCCGCTTTTGGCGATCTGCTGCTCCACGAACTGGGCGAACAGTGCATGAAGGTGCGTCGTCGGATGAAGGTCGTCGGCAAAGATGTAAGTCTGATCGGCGTTTGCCGTCACGTAGGTTTTTGGCGAGCACAGCAATGCAGTGGATTTTGGCGTCTTCGCGGGGTCGCAGGCGAAGCTGGTATTCGACACGGCAAAGCCATTGGCCTGGAAGTTCGCCAAAATCTGGTCGATCCAAGTATAAGCATCGATCTGAATGACCTTGCCTTGCAGGCCGTTGGCTTGCAAGGCAGCGTTCAAGCTATCGTTGAACATTTGTGACACCTGTGTCAGGTTTGCCCCGCCATCGGCTGAGGTGATGCCTTTGGGCGATAGTCCAACATTCGGAACATTGACCACGACGACATGGGTCGCACCGTTCTGAACGATTTGCCCGACAACTTGAGCCAGTGTGGTTGCAGCAGCCTGGACGGTCTGCGCCGCAGCCGGCAGTGCACCGGCGCGAAGCACGTCGTTCGAGCCGGCCCAGACCAGCACGAGTTGATTGGAGTTGAAACTCCCATGAGAGGCCAGATAGCTCGAAACTTGCTCAGTTGCGGGCATTTCGATATTGCCGATCAGGTCGGAAAGAAAGTCATACAGGTTTGCGGGCGTTGCCACCGTGGCGCCGCCTTCCGCATAGCCGAGACCGCCCTGCGGACTCAATTTGTGAGTGACGTCAATCGTAAACGCCGCGCTTAGCGTGTCGCCATAGTATTGCGCCACGTCCTGAGTCCACACTTGCCCCGGATTGGTCGTGAAACGCCCGCCGCCCACCACACTCGCAATCGGCGCAAAAGTCCCGACGTCCGACAGACTGTCGCCGAACGAGACAACTTGGAGATGAATGCCGCCTGCCGGGGTAGCCGAGCTGCTGCCATTACTGGAGTCACCGCCATGCCCTCCGCAAGCGGTAAGAAGTGAAATCGCTGCGGCAAGAATTGAAGCACGCACTTTGTCATTAATTCCTTTCATAGCCACTCCTCCGCTTTGCGAATTCGTCGCTGACTGCCCAGGGCAGTCGCGCTCACGAGGTTGGTTTGTCGCCAGCCTGGCTAACTTTCTTCCAACAGGCATTTTCACGGAGCAAAAAGGATGCACTGTTTCTGGCGGGAGTTCGTTTGCCTCGCCACGTCGGCGGCGATAGGTGCGAATTCCGACGTGTTGACCCGAAAGCAGCATGCGGCCTGCACGAGCTACCCCCGGCCACGGCCCGCGTGCCGTGCAATCGGAAAGCCGCCAGCCCGTACCGCCAACTATCCACCAAACTGTATCGGTACCGTATCGGTCGAAATGAATAGAATTCGGCTATTCCACTTCGTTTTTTGAAGGACGAGCCACTCATGCCCCCGCTGATTTATGCTGCTCTGCCCGCTGCAATGACATTCGCGCTCACAATGTCGATTACCCCCGGCCCGAACAACACGATGCTGTTGGCGTCCGGCGTCAACTTCGGCTTTCGAAGGACGCTGCCGCACATGATCGGGATTACCTTTGGCTGCATGGTGATGATGGTCGCGATCGGACTTGGGCTAGGCCAGCTGTTCGAGCGTGTACCCACGATCTATATGGCCCTCGAAGCGGCGAGCGTCGCCTACCTGCTTTATCTGGCATGGAAGATAGCTACGTCGCGATCGCTGTCGATCGGCAATTCGGATCGACGCCCGATGACGCTCCTGCAGGCCGCCGCGTTCCAATGGGTGAACCCCAAGGCCTGGATGATGACGGTGACAGGCGTCACCGCATTCCGGCTAAGCGAAGATTTGCTGATTAATTCGGTCTTGCTGGCGCTCGCGTTTGCGATCGTCAGTTTGCCCAGCATTTCGATCTGGGCCGCTTTCGGGGTGGGCATGCGGCGATTGCTGTCCCGCACGATCGTTCTGCGCGCATTCAACTGGACAATGGCCGCGCTATTGGTCGCCTCAATCGCGATGACGTTTCGGCATGGCTTTGAGTGAGTTGGACACTCCATCCGATGCCCCGCTCGCTGCCACTCGAATCGACGACATCCTGGCAAAGTTGGAACGCCGCGAGTGGACCTTCACTGAATCGATTCTGGCAACAGCGCGTTTCATTTCTCCAAAAAAGGCCGAAGGAGCCAGCCATCCGTTAAAGAACCGGACGAACCACCTATGTTGCAAGCCATTGTTGCGTTTCCGAAAATTGTGTTTCGCCCGATATAACTGTGGTCCTCGACGGCGCGGGCGAATACATTTAGGGAGCTCGTTTCAAGGAGCTGCAATGAGGACTAAGACATCGCCCGCCGTAGATTTAAACCGTGTCCGGATCGAAATTCTCGAACAGTCCGAAAACACTCTTATCATTCGCTGGGTAGAACCCGGTCGTTGTCACTATGGTGAGCAACGCTGGCGCCGCCGCTCGGCCAACTCTTCGGGAACGTGCATCGTATCGCGCCGCGCCATTCGTCGCGGTGACGCCGTGTTCCGGCCCGCAGAGCGCCCTGCCCCGGCTAATGCGTCGGCAATGATCTCCGTCGAAGCTTTCCAGCGATTAGCCAAGGAATGAATACTTCTTTGTGTAACTGGCCGTAACGTTCATTGTTGGCGAGATCGCCCGCTCCAATGCACACACACTCGGCCTTCGTAACAACTGGCGTGCCCCCTTGGGCAGAGCGGCTTTGGCGCGCCGACGCTTCCGACGCGTCGCAGACCTGGCGCTTCATGATGTGTCCACGAAGCTGCCCTAACAACCTTTAACAATCCATATTCAGATTTTCGTGTGATCTAAGCTATGCTGACCTTCCGCCAGTAGCTGACGAGTTTGCACCGCATGTTTGCTTCGCGTGGGCGCCCTCCGACGCGGGCTATGTTTTGCGATCGACCCGAACAGGGGCTGCGCCGCAGTCCGGTGACGAAAATTCGCCATGAAACTTGATTCCGCCACCTTCCGGCAACTGCGCCGTCTCGCACCGGTCCTTGACGATGTCCTGAATGCCCAGGAAATCGAATACGCAGATCAGGCAGTGCACCTGGCCGCGCTGGCAACGCTTTGCTCGCAGTTGTTCGCCGACTATCGCTGCGTGCATCCGCAGGAAATTGAGCAGGCGCGACTCGATGCACTCGAGTCATCTTGAGCACCCTCGAGCGTGGAAGTACGCTCAACGTGAGGCGTGAATTGAATCCTGAAGCGCACCGACAGTTATCGCACGCGACGCCGGCCGTTTGGAGACCGTTTGGAGACTGACTAAAGACTAAGTGGGACAGGCACCGCATCACGGAGATTATTCCGGCGAAGTAGAAGCGGTGCGCCTCGTGCTTTCGCCCGCACAGCGCTGGAGTACGGCGACTATCGCCATCGCCACCAAGATGGCGAACGACGCAGAAAAACGGCCGAGGGAGAGACCGCCGTCGGCGTGCGGTTTTGTGAGTGTATCGCCCAAAGTCGCACCAAGCGGGCGAGTCAGCACATAAGCGGCCCAGAACAGGACGCCGACAGGCACGCTCCGGCCTAACCGCCATACGAGCCCAACAATCAGCAGCAGCCCAGCGAACGCCAGCGCGCCGCGCTGGAAGCCCAAACCCGCAGTCGTCGCCGCAAAATCGCCCAGCGCAGTGCCAAGCGTGTTCGACACGAAAATCGTGACCCAATAGAACACTTCGTCGCGCGATCTGACGATGCGCTCGTATTCGATGCGGCCCGCAACCATCCGCCAGATGAAGAGAATCGCCAATACCGCAACCAACAGCATTGCGGAGGACCAAACATAGCCGAGCTTCATCGTCCGGTCGAGAAAATCGGATGTTGTCGTACCTACCGTTGTGGTGGCGATGACC
>JAXDQB010000346.1:0-3121 GCA_034668065.1 Paraburkholderia sp. | reverse complement strand
ATGACATAGAGATTCCTGTGGAAGCTAAAGGCGCTGACGCGCGTGTTTTAAGTGTGCAAGCTTGCTGACCCAGCAAATTACAGACCCGGACATTGGGCGCGTGGCTTTCGAGTGCCAAGGCACAACTCTTGCAGCCCGGAAGGTGAAAGAGGTGAAAGACGACCCATGGCCCCATGCCATGCGTGCCCAATAGATAGAGGGAGAACCATCATGATGCGAACCATCTCAACCAAACCGCTGATCGCGGCCGCAGTGCTGTTCGGCACGCTGGCGGGCAGCGGCGGCGCCTATGCCCAAGGCGCGCCTCAAGCCATCACCGAGAAACGCACGGACGTCGTCCAGCTGGCGAGCGGCTATCGCGCCTCGAAGCTGAGCGGCGCCGATGTCTACAACAAGAACAAGGACACCATCGGCACATTGGACGATCTGATCGTTTCGCCGAGCGCGGATCGCAGCACGTACGCGATTTTGTCGGTCGGCGGTTTTCTTGGCATGGGCAAACATCTGGTCGCCGTGCCGTTCACCGACTTACAGATCAATAACCGGCGCGTCGTTCTGCCCGAGGCGACAAAAAAGTCGCTGGAAGCCCTGCCTGAATTCAGATACGCGCCGGAATGAAACGTCGATTGAGGGCCATTCAAGAACTTAAATAATGGGCGCTCCTCCGGTGACCGCGATTGTCGCGCCGGAGATATAACTGGCTTCATCGGATGCGAGCATCACATAGGCTGCCGCCAGCTCGGCAGGCTGACCGGGCCGTTTCATCGGCACCTGCTCGCCGAACTTTTCCACTTTCTCCGGCGGCATCGTAGACGGGATCAGCGGTGTCCAGATCGGCCCCGGCGCCACACAGTTCGCACGGATGCCCTTCTGCGCCAATAATTGCGCAAGGCCACCCGTAAAGTTCTGGATCGCGCCCTTGGTCGTCGCATAAGCGATCAAGCCGGGATTCGGATGATCCGCATTGATCGACGACGTGTTCACAATCGAAGCGCCCGGCTTCATGTGTTTGACCGCCGCACGCGTGATCCTGAACATCGCGCCGATGTTGGTATCGAACGTCTTGTCCCACTCCTCGTCGGTGATCTCGTCGAGCGATGGATACGTCATCTGGTACGCGGCATTGTTCACGAGCACGTCGAGACGGCCGAACGCTTCGATCGCTTTATCGACGATCGCGTTGCAGTGCGCGCGGTTCGTGATGTCGCCGGGCACCAGCACCGCTTTGCGTCCCGCCTCTTCGACCCAGCGCGCGGTTTCGCGTGCATCGTCGTCTTCGTTCAGGTATGAGATCAGCACGTCCGCGCCCTCGCGCGCGAACGCGATGGCGACCGCGCGGCCAATGCCGCTGTCGCCGCCCGTGATGATCGCGGCCTTGCCCGCGAGGCGTCCCGAGCCCTTATACGATTTTTCGCCGTGATCGGGCTGGGGCCGCATCGGCGCCGTGAGGCCAGGCGTCTGTTCCTGCTGCTGCCCGGCGAACGGTGGCGTGGGACGTTCGGTGTCGCTCATAACAAACCTCCAGATTGCTCGTTAACATGCGCGGCGTGCGGATCGCACGGCGATGCAACGTAGTGAGCAACCGCTGGGCCCGCGAGTCGCGCGGCTGTGTGCTGCATTCGTGCTGCACAGTGGAGGTGCGGCAAAGATCGCGTGTGAGAACGCGTCGACAATGCGGGCGACACACGGGTGGCAATGCAGGCGAAGAGGAAGAATGACACCATCGACATAAGGGCGGCGAACGCGGCGAACACATCGGGCGCCCGCCCCTACCGCATTTTTCAAACCTCGCCCGGGCTTTACGGCGGTACCGCCGCGTGCAACGCCGCCGCCGATTCAAGCACGCGCAACAGACGCTCGGGCGTCAAGGGTTTCGCGCAATGCGCGTCGAAGCCAACGGCACGCGCGCGCGCGCGGTCATCTCTCGATGCAAACGCAGTACACGCAACCAGCAACATGTGAGCAGTCGACGGATGCGCACGCAAACGCCGCGCAAGCTCCAGGCCGTCGAGGCCCGGCATCTTGATGTCGAGAACGACCGCGAACGGCTGCCACTCCGACGCCATGTCACACACGGCATGCGGGTCTTCGAGCGCGCGGCATTCGAAGCCGTCCGCATTCAACAGCATTTGCAGCGCGTCCGCCGCTTCGCGGTAGTCGTCGACCACCAGCACGCGACGGTGTGAAGCCATCGCATACTGAATCGGCCGCCATACGACCACGTCTTCGTCGTCGAGCTGATTATCGAGCGTCACCATCATCTCCTTGTCCTTGCTTGCGCGCGCCGCACCCGGGCACCTCGACGCGCGCTCGCAAGATTCGCTCCCGCGCTGCGCCGCGTCATCGCGCCTACGTCATGGCGTAAATGCTTTCTGAACGAGGCCTGATGAAGTGGATGATGGCCTTCTTGGTGGCGCGTCGTTGCCGATGCGTCATTTGTAATTCGTTATGTATTACTTACCGTCGGGGTTATCCCGCACGATCGTCGATGAAACCCTTCAGCATCGCGAGGGTGTCCGCGTCGTCGATCTGTTTGTCCGTGCGCCACCGCAGCATGCGCGGGAACCTCACGGCCACGCCGGACTTATGGCGCGTGCTTGCCTGAATGCCTTCAAAGCCGATTTCGAAAACAAGCGTCGGTGTTACGCTACGCACCGGTCCGAACTTCTCGATCGTAGTCTTGCGCACGATGGCGTCAACCTGGCGCATTTCCTCATCGGTAAGACCCGAATACGCCTTTGCAAAGGGCACGAGCGTGCGCACGCCGTTGGCTTCGTCCCAAACTGCGAACGTGAAATCAGTGTATAGACTCGCACGGCGGCCGTGCCCCCGTTGCGCGTAAACCAGTACCGCGTCGACCGCATACGGATCGATCTTCCACTTCCACCAGGTGCCCGAAGCTTTCGTGCGTCCCACGCCGTACATCGACTCGTGCTCCTTCAGCATCAACCCTTCGACGCCGCGCGCGCGGCTCTCTTCGCGCAGCATGGCAAGCGCGTCCCAGTCCGCGCCCGATACCAGCGGCGATACACGCAACAGGTCGCGCGCGAGCGTGCTGTCGAGAGACGCAGCCAGCGCGTCGAGACGTGCGCGGCGAGCGGCGAGCGGCGTCATGCGCAGG
>JAXDQB010000345.1:0-11109 GCA_034668065.1 Paraburkholderia sp. | reverse complement strand
CCGGACCGGCAGCGAAAACGCGTCGGATTTCCTACGGCGCATTTTCGGCCGCCGAAAGACGGCGGCGAGCCAGCCCAGGCGTTGGCCGAGATACGCATAACCTTTGTATATCGGCGTAACCAGCCGGAACTTGAGAGCCGATTTTTGCGCTGCGTCGGCACAGACTGCGGATAGTCGCTTTCGACGTGACCGAATCGCTGCCTTTGTTCGTGTTTGTGTTCGTTGGATCGTGTTGGCGTACCCGGAAAATTGTTTCCCGGTAAGCTCGCGCCTAGCGTCGCCGAGGGGGGCCGCTTGCCGTCGCGACGGGCTGGGAGCTAGGGGGAGCCTATGGAAGTGGAATGGATCGAGGACCTCGTGGTTCTTGCGCAGTACAAGAGCTTTTCGCGCGCGGCCGAAGCGCGCAATCTCACGCAATCGGGTTTCAGCCGCCGCATTCAGGCGCTCGAGCACTGGATCGGCGCGGATCTCGTCGACCGCAGCAGCTACCCACTGTCGCTGACGCCGGCCGGGCTGCTGTTCAAGGAAGCGGCCGAGGACATCCTGCGCAAACTGTTCGACACGCGCTCGATCATTCGCACCGACGAACGGATCCAGGGGACGGGCCTCAAAATCGCGGCGGGACACACGCTTGCGGTGAGCTTCCTGCCAGCTTGGCTCAACTCGCTGAACCGGAGCTTCGGCGACTTGCGCGTGCGCGTGGTGCCAACCAACGTTCACGATTCGATCCTGATGCTCGTCAACGGCAACTGTGAGCTGATGCTTGCCTACCATCATCCGGAGTTGCCACTGCATCTGGATCCGACCCGCTACGAGCATTTGACGGTAGGTCACGACGTATTCATGCCGGTGCGCCGCCCGACGAGACGTACCGGCGACGCCACGCGGCTGCCCGGTACGGCCCGGCAGCCGGTGCCGCTGATAGGGTATACGTCGACGACTTACTTCGGCCGCTGCCTCGCGGTGGTGCTCAAGCGGGAGGGCAATGCGGCGGTTTTGCAGCCTTACTTCGAATCTGACATGGCTGAAGTCCTCAAGAAGATGGCGCTCGCGAGCGACGGCATCGCCTGGCTGCCGCGCAGCCTGATCGAGGACGAACTTGCGAGCGGCGCGCTCGCTCCGGCCGGCGAGCGGCGCTGGATGCTCGATCTTGAACTGCGCGTCTACCGCGACCGCAACAACGCGACGCCGCTGCTCGCGAACTTGTGGTCACACATTTGTGACGCTAATTGAATGAAGGTGTGACCCGTCGATTCGCAATTCGCGTCTTCGCTTCGCATCGCCCTGATACGCCGTAAATTGGCTTCGTAATCTGAAGTCATGGCTTTTTCATGGGTGGCTTCATCATGTCGAGAGTAATTGGCGTCAATTTTGAGAGCACGTCGGGCGCGGACTACGCTGCATCATCGTCGGAAGTGCAAGAAGAGCGAAGGACAACAGCCGCCCGGCAGCGCAGCCAGCCGCGGGCTTCGGAGGAGTTGTCCTCGGTCCTCCCTTCGCGTCAAGCCACGGCCTCCGCCGGGGCGCGGCAAAGCGTGGCCCCAATGCGCAGAATCTTTAACCAGGCGATCGGCGTCAAAAGTGCCGACGGGCGGGCGGGAACGCAGTTCGCTTACGCTCTTGTCCAGCAGGCCGGCAATGTCACGGATCAACAGCACGCGTATGCCGTGATACACAACGGCGTGTCCCCAGGTGAGGGTCGCGCCGCTGAGCTGACGCCTGCCAAGCTCAAGCAGAGTTTGGACGTGTTGCGCAAACAAGGAGCGCAAATCGCGGTCATCACCGATCCTTTGGCGCACCAACACCTCGACGAACTGCGTAAGCACGTCGGGAAAAGAATGCAGTTGCTGGACGTGCCGCAGATCGCGATAGAAAAGCTTAATCACGACGCACCGGGTGCTCGAAAAGTCGGTTTGATTGTCTCGCCCGAGACGTTTGAGGCTGGCATATTCCAAAACTGTGCGTCGGACAAGGAGTGGGTTGCCGCACAAGACCATACGGCGATGGGGCGGGCTGAAAGTGCCGACGCGAGCCCTGAGGATGTGCAAGCCGGCCTCGACGCGTTGCGGGCAGCCGTCAGGCAGATGGCGCAAACACAGGACGTCGATGCGATCGTGCTTGGTTATCCCGCTCTCGACCTCGCTTTTGAGGATGAGCACGTCGAGGTCGGCGACCGTCGGATTCCGGTGATCGACAGCAACAAGGCCGCCGCGGCAAAGGCGTTGAATATTTCACGCGCCGCCACGCCCAACGACAACAAGAGTTCGGTTCGCTCGGTGCTGCCTTTTTCGGTGATGCCGAAATTGGCAACTGACGCGCAAGACTTCTTTCGACGAACGTTTGTCCGATATTTTTCCAAACCGGCGGAACCCCTGGGCGGTGTGATGGGGGGGCAGGGCGCACTCGCCGGCGCGCAGTTCATGGGCTCGCTCGGCAACAAGAAGGTGCAAGTGTTCCAAGCGACGGACATCGCCGATCGCACCGCGCGAATCAAGATGGAGGTAGGCGTGCCGGGCTTTGGGGACGCGGCCGATCCGCGCGTTGGAATGTTCAATGCCATCGATAAAATGTACAAGGGCCGCGTGACGCACGCGGTGATCACTTGCAACACGGCGCACCACTTCCTCCCCGACATCGAAAAGTACATCGCAAAAAAAGGTTACGGCATCAACGTGCTGCATATTGCGGGCGCCGCGATCAACCATATCAAAAGCGAGGTACCGAATGCGAAACACGTCGCGCTGATGGCCACCGATGGCACCGTAAGCTCGGAGCTCTATCAAAAACACGGCAACAATGATTTCAATTGGGTGCTACCCGACAAGGAGCACCAGGCGATCGGGATGAACAGTATCTACCAAGGTATCAAGTTGAATCGCCTGCAGCAGGGTACCGAGGACGCCGCAAGGGTTGTCGATTCGATCGTCGCGCAATTCAAGAAAAACTACCCGGAACAAGATCCCGTCATCGTGCTGGGGTGCACCGAATTTCCGATCGCGCTGCAAAAGGAAATGCGCGAAGCGCGTTGGCCGAACGTGCACTTCGTCGACACGCTCGAGACGCTCGCGCACTCGCTGATCGAGAACACAAAAATTCCCATTGCGAACACGCGCGAGAACGTCGCTGCGGTTGGCGCGCATATACGCAGCGTCGGCGATCTGCAACTCGACTGAGCACCGCAACCTCCGAGAGGCGACCTTTACGTTGGCCTCGCGCCGCTCGCAAGCATGAGCGGCGGGAACGCCGAACATTGACTCCGACGTAAGAGATTAGAGCGATCATGAACACGGTAATCAACCAACCGAACACGAAAGTCAGCAAAGTAACCAAAGTCGTCCAGACGCCTCAGAACCTATCGCCGCGTGAGGCGATGGAGCAGGTTGCACGCGCGTTCAACGCGACGCTCGACAACACGCCCGAGCCGCTGCTTGCACTCGTCGTCGACGATACGGTGGCCGTCAACATCTCCGCGCACGACGGCCGGCTTGCGGCGTTCTGCCGCATCGCCGACGTATCGCAAATGACGACCGATGCCTGGGTTGGCATGCTGGCCGAAGCCGCGAACTGGGGCGTCGACGGCGAAGCCACGCGCTTTACGGTGCTCAAGCCGTTCGTTGCGCTGATGTGGAGTGCGCCGCTCACCAAGTCGGCCGCTGAACTGCTCGACGAACTGGGCGTTGCGATGTCACGGGCTGTCGCGGTTGCGCGCATGGTCCGCAGGCTTCAGAAGCCAAGCGACATTGCGGAGAAGGCGCGATGAAAATCGGCGGTCCACGGATGCCGGGCGCTTTCCCGGGGGCATCCGATATCGACGAGTTAGACGATTCTAACGATGTCGCGACACAATCGACTTCGGCGCAACGCGAAGTTGCGCCGTCGCGCACTCGGACGCAAACCGCGACGCACGCCGGCATTTTCCCCGGTCTTCCGCCGATGAAGCACAGTGGTCGGCGGATCGATACGCGCAATTCGGTAAGATCCGCAGGCTTGGCGCCTTTGGCCGAGGAGACGGTGCTCCAGGGCGTCGATCCGCTCGATCGCATGGCAGCGACGCGATCGAAGCTGCCGCCGCAGACGAGCGGATTGGTGACGACGGTCATGAGGGCGCTCAGTCCGAGCAACCTTGTCTCTTTGGTTGGCAGCGCAGTTGGGGCGGTTAGCGGTGCGCTCGGCGGCGCGGCCGCCAGCGTGTTGGGCGCGGATCCCGCGAAGGTCGATGACCAACTGCGCAGCTTGCAACGCTCAGTGATCGGCGCCGATTTTCGGTATGAATCGGCGGACGTTAAGCCGAGCAATCTGTTGCAACATCTGGCGGCGCAAAAGCAAGATCCGATCCGCTCCTTTTGGTCGGATCCGGCCATTTCGCGGGACATTGAGCGTCCTTCCGCGCAGTTGCTGGGCGCGCTGGAAGACCTTGCGAGCACGAGCGAGGATAACCGGCTGACGGCCCTGATGCTTTCGTTCGCGTTCCAGGGCTTGCCGGGCAAGGGCCGCAACGAGGACGACCAAATGGAAGCGCTCGCCGCGCTGCGCGAGCCGACTTTGGTCGAGGATCTCACCAAGGCGGTAGTTGCCATGACGAACGGGCGGGCGTCAGCCTCGAAGCTGTCGCAGCCGACGCCGATGAATCTGGCGCTCAAGGTACTGGGTCGAGCCGCGTACAGCAACCAGTTTCCCGAAATGCTGCAAATGCTCGGTCACGACGGAATGGACGAGCGGACGCTCGACACCTTGCAGTCGATGATGCAGGCCTGCGCGGCGCTGCATGGCTTCGCGCCCGGAATGCAGAGCCCGCGCGCAGCCAGCGGGAGTAAGCCCGCGCGTTCCGAGGCCGCATTCGTGCACAACGCCATGCTCGAGGCCGGACAACCCCAGGCCGAATTTGAGCGCAATGTCATGCACGCGTGCGCACGGCGGTTGAGCGTCAACGATGCGGACCTCACGCCAGGGGAGAAGGCCGGAATATTCGCCTGGCAAAATGGCTTGCGCGATGTATCGCCGGAAGGCAACTTGACTCAGGTGAAGGGCTACCTAGAGATGCTCGCCGAGGCGTATGGGGTTGAGGACAACGAGAAATCCCCGCTTTTTGCCGCAAAGTTCGGTCTGGGCGGTGCCGATTTGCGGACCTTAAAGGAGGAGGCGGCCGACGTTGCGAACCTGCCCGACACGCCCGTCGTCAACGCGCTCGTCACCGAATTGCGCGCGCGAACCGAGCAGCGCATCAAGAGTGGGGGCGAAGACGCCGACAAGGCGAAGCTCATCGCGCAACTCGTCGCACTCGATCTTTGGACACCCGATGGGCGCGCGCAGCGCGGCTTCGAGCTCAACGACATCGTCAACGGCCGCGGCTTCGACATGTCGAACCCGAGCACCATCGAGGCAGGCGAAATTGAGCACTACTGCCGTCAAGCACTGGCCAGCCGAACGCCCGCCGGCGGTGAGCAGTCAAGTGCGGCTCACATCATCGACGAAGGCCGCTTGCGTGCGATGCGCACCGAGGCGGGCAACGAGCTAGCCAAAACGCGCATGAATCTCGATCGGCTCGGCGAGCTCGCTCGCGAGTACGGTATCAATGACGAGGCGCTGGCCGCGCATCACGGTGAGCAGAACGCACCGCATTTCGAAAACGTGCTCAACAATGCGCATCGCGTAATAAATGGCGAAACGGCGTCGCCAGAGGGCAACGAGGTTGACGATGCGGTCGGCTTTGTCCAGAAGTTTTTCTCCAACGCGCAATTCGGCAACAACGTACGTTACGCCGATGCCCACACGCGGGGAGGCACGTCGCGCGGTGTGGCTGGCAACATTGCGCCGTATATCGGCGTCGCCGATGCCGCGTATCGGCCGGTGCTCGTGCGCCTGAACGTCCAGGCCGACAATACCGAAACGACGGCGGTGCGCTTTGGCGTAGCCACGCATGGCGGCGAGTGGTCGTTCGGCGTCGAGCAGCACGGCTTGCAGTATTACGGCGGGGGGCTGCAGGGAGGCCGCTCGTGGGGGCCGCAAGATCATACGGGCCTGTCCCGGATCGCCGGAGGCGGCGATATCGGCGGGTACGGTCGTGACGAAACGAATTTCAAGGGCATCATGATTCGTTCGATGCGTCGTTTGTCGGACGTGCGGCTCGACGCGCCTACGCCGACATTCAAGCACGACGATGCCAAGGTGCGCAACGAGATGGCCGAGCTGCAGCCGAAGGTCCGTGTGCGCGCGCGCCATCTGATCCAGCAGCGAAACAAAGCGGAGGCCGCCGGTATCCCGTTCAATGTCGACATTGGCGAAGAGATGCTGCGCTGCCTGGCTGACGAGGGGATGGCCTCCGGCCTGTCACTTGGGTTGATACACCAGAAGACGACCAACCATCGCTCCGACGCCGCGGCGGCCGCCAGCTTTTCGATGACCACGCCGGGCGAGGGCGGTGCGCGCTTCGGTGGCGGCGGCAACGCGTCGGTCGAGCGCGTGTGGAGTTCGAAGTACGAGCAGACCGACACGTCCGGTGCGGTGCGAATCGTCAATCATCGCGAGGGTTCGTATTACCGGCTGCGCAGCGGCGCCTCGGTCAGTGTGAATGGATTTTACGGCCCGGCCGGGTTTCCGCCGACCGATTTGGCCAGCCGCACCGCGTTGCTCGGCGAGATCGGCGCGAACGCGAAGGTGCGCTATGTCTATCACAAGGACAAGTTGGTTCCGCGCTTTTGTTTCTCGGACGCCGAGTTCCCGGACGTGACGTCGTACGAGCGCTACCTGCAGGCGCACCGCGACGACTGGATCGAGGCATTCAGCTATAAG
Source organism: Paraburkholderia sp. (assembly GCA_034668065.1). Classification (GTDB taxonomy): domain Bacteria; phylum Pseudomonadota; class Gammaproteobacteria; order Burkholderiales; family Burkholderiaceae; genus Trinickia. The sequence continues at coordinate 4,320 of JAXDQB010000345.1, read as the reverse complement.
CACGGCGGGAGCCGCGAGGATGGTGAGAATGAGCTTAGCGACCACCTGAAACTTGTGAACGACGTGCGGGCGGTCAACCATGTCAACTACGCGCGCTCAAGGATGGTCGAAAACTTCGCCAAGCGGCACGACCAGTATCGTGGGATCGGCGCGCTTGTGCCCCCCGGCATGAGCGAGTTCGGTGCCGAGCTCGAAAAAGCGCGCGCGACATTGAGCGAGAGTTCGGACGCAAGCCAGCTCGTATCCGGCATCACGTATGCGCCGCAGGCGCGGGAGCAAGCCCTGGGTGGGGCGCTTGGCTATCGGGGAAAAGAAAAAATCAAAACCATGACGTCCGAGCGCGAGATCGTGTTCGATAGCCCAGGCTGGGCGTTCATGCAGCTTCGTGAAAATGCAACCAGCGCCCGAGTCGATCCGTCGGGCACGGTGATAAAGCCGGGGGCGTCAGCGCAGCAGGCCGCGGCGCAGAAGCTCGGCAAGGGCAAGCGCGTGAACCGCGCGGCGCAGGACTCCGGCGAGGACGATCCGGTCGATCACCTGCCGGTCTGATGCGCACGGTGCACCTGCCGTGTCGCGCGCTCGCGCCGGCGGGTGCGCCAGCCACCGAACCGCGTGCGGCGCAGCTCAAACAACGGCGCCGCACGCCGTTTTTTTGGGGGGGCGCCCGCAAAATGGCGCGAACCGCTTGCACGACAAGGGTTTTCACGCGTTATGCGGCACCCGCATAGGTGAATGCCGGACTCGCATCAACACCGTTTTTTGGCGGCCTACCATCCGCGCTCATCTATCGACGTCGGCCTCCTCACCCTCCGGGGAGGTCTGGCACGAGCACGTGCAACGGTCGCCCGCGCTTGTGCCGGCATTGCGAAACCTTACCAACGACCACCACCTTGGGGACCCGAAGTGAAAAATCGACTGACCTACTCCATCGTAGCCGGGATGATTCTCGGCGTGATCGCCGGCTATGTCTGTCATACGCATGCCGACGCGGCTTCCGCGAAGTCGATCGCCGGCTATTTTTCGATCATTACTGACATCTTCCTGCGCCTGATCAAGATGATCATCGCTCCGCTGGTGTTCACCACGCTCGTGTCGGGTCTCGCCGGCATGGACAACGTTTCCGCGGCTGGGCGCATCGGTGCCCGCACGCTCGGCTGGTTCGTTTGCGCGTCGCTGGTCTCGCTCGCGCTTGGCCTGGTGCTGGCCAATGTGCTGCAACCAGGTGCCGGCCTGCACCTGGTTGCAAGTACGAGCGAGGTGAACACCGGACTCGACACGGCCGGGCTGACCGTTAAGAACATCGTCACGCACGCATTTCCGACCAGTCTCGTCGACGCGATGGGGCGCAACGACATTCTGCAGATTTTGGTGTTCTCGATGTTCTTCGGAGTCGCGCTGGGCGCGCTGAAATCCGACCCGCGCGTGAAGGTGGTGGTCGACGCGATCGACGGCATGGTGCCGGTGATGCTGCGCCTCACCAACTACGTCATGCGGGCGGCACCGTTGGGCGTGTTCGGTGCGCTCGCATCGGTAGTCACGATCCGTGGCCTGGACGTGCTCGTCACGTACGGCAAGTTGATCGGCAGCTTCTATCTCGGGCTCGTGCTGCTGTGGGCGATGCTCATCGGCATTGGCTACGTGTTTCTGGGCAAGCGCGTTGGCATGCTGCTCAAGGCGGTGCGCGAGCCGGCGCTACTCGCGTTCTCCACCGCGAGCAGCGAGGCCGCGTATCCGCGCTTGACTGAGAAACTCGAAGCGTTCGGCGTCGACAAGAAGGTGGTCGGCTTTACGCTGCCGCTTGGCTACGCGTTCAATCTCGACGGCTCGATGATGTATCAGTCGTTCGCGGCGATTTTCATTGCACAGGCGTTTGGTGTCGACATGCCGCTGTCGCAGCAGGTCATTATGTTGCTGGTGCTGATGCTGAGCAGCAAGGGGATGGCGAGCGTGCCCCGCGGCTCGGTGGTCGTGGTCGCCGCGGTCGCGCCGATGTTCAATCTGCCTGTCGCCGGAGTGGCGCTGGTTCTCGCGATCGACCAGATTCTCGATATGGGGCGCACGATGACCAACGTGATCGGCAACAGCGTCGCCACCGCGGTGATCGCGAAATGGGAAACAGCACGCGCTAACCGGCGCGGTGAGGCTGTGCAGTTCGAGCAGCTGAAGGTCGAGGCGAAATGAACGGTGCGATGAGTCCGGGCCGCCGTTCGCTCGGCGTGGTTGGCGGCCTCGGGGCGCTCGCCAGTGGCGACGTGTTCTCCAAACTAGTCAGGTTGGCATCGGCGCGCAGCGACAGTGAGCACCTCGATGTGGTGTTCGAGCCGCATCCCGAACGCAACGGCGCTGACGCCGACGCCGACGCGGCGAGCGTCGAGCGCAAGCTCTACATCTACGACGCCATCCGCGAGTTCGAGAAACGCGGCATCACGACGGTCGTGCTGCCAAGCTTCGTCTGTCACACGTATATCGACGAGCTACGCGAGAACTCGCGAATCGAGATCGCCGACATGCTGGAAGCACTGCGTGCGCACGTGCGACACCGCTTTCCGCGGGCGTGCCGCATCGGCGTGTTGAGCTCCGACTACGTGCGCGAGCAGCGGCTCTTCGAGCGCTACTTCAGCGGGCCGGAGTTCGAGGTGCTGCACCCGCGCCCGGACGGCAACAACGGCCCCAATGCCGTCACGCGCGCCGTCTATGGTGTGCACGGCATCAAGGCGGGCAATCTAGCGGGGCGACCGGTTGAGCTGCTGCGCGAGACCTGTGAGGATTTGACCGCGCGCGGCGCCGACGTGGTGCTGACGGGGCTCACGGAGATCGGGCTCGTCGTCGAACAGCTCGATTTGCAGCGCGTGCCGCTGATCGACTCAAATCTCATCTACGCGCAGTACGTGGTGAACGGCGAGTACGGCGGCCAAGCGCGCTCGCTCAAGGTAGGCGTGGTTGGCGGCGTCGGTCCCGCGGCCACCGTCGATTTCATGCACAAGATCGTGCGAAATACACCGGCCACGTGCGATCAGGACCATATCAAGGTGCTGGTCGAGCAAAACCCCCAGATTCCCGACCGTACCGAAAACCTGATCGGCGAAGGGCCGGATCCGACCGTGTCGCTCTACGCAACTTGCAAAAAGCTCGAAGCGGGCGACGCAGACATCATCGCCATTCCGTGCAACACCGCGCATGCCTTCGTCGAGCGGATTCAACCGTATCTGAACGTGCCAATCGTCAACATGCTGACGGTGACCGTCGACCATCTGCGCTCGACGTTTCCGGCGCTGCGCGAGGTTGGCTTGCTCGCCACGTCGGGCACGATCGCGAGCGGCGTCTACCAGCGCGCGCTCGAAGCGGCAGGCCTTGAGCAGGTGGTGCCGAGCCCGGCACTGCAGGCGCGCGTGATGAACGCGATCTACGGTCCGCGGGGCGTGAAGGCCGGCTACACGAGCGGCGAATGCATGGAGGACATCGTTGCTGCGGTCGACGCGCTGATCGAGCGCGGCGTCGAGGTCATCATTCTCGGCTGCACGGAACTGCCGCTGTTGTTGCCGCAGGGTGAACGGCGCGGCGCGAGCGGAGAGGTGGCCTGGCTGGCCGATCCGACCGACATTCTCGCCAAGCGATGCGTCGCGTATGCGCGCGGCGAGCTCCTTCCGGAAGCCATGCGCCAGCCGCGTGGTGATTGATTTTTTCTTTGGCGCAATCGACACACCATGTCCGAACGCACCAAACACGATCTGCCGGGCGACGTGCAGTACCCGACCAGGCACTCCGTGGCGTGCCCACGCTTCGCGCGATCGAGAGCTTTCCGATCACGGCACGCCGCATTACTTGCTACAACGAGCTGATGGAGCTGATGGAGCTGATGGAGCTGATCGCGAGATCGAGCTCGGGTGACGCGCGAAACCGCCGCCTGCGTCAGCGATCGTGAGCAACGGGTGGCGCGCGAGGGTGGACCCGCAGAGGGGCGAGTGCGCCGCCCACCTGAGGGAATGCGTCAGGTCAGCTTGGCGTTGGCCGTGGCACTCGGATCGGCACGCCGGCGAGCGCTCAGACCTGCGATTGGCAAAATGGCGGCACGCAAGCCGAGAAAGTAAGTAGTGAGGCCGATTGCGCCGGGAGGTGCATGGCAGTAGTGGGCATGGGTAGGGGCGAACACCGCATCCGTCAGCGGGGCGGGAAACTGGCGTCCACCACCAGCGGCCGGGCAACTGCATGACACGTTGCAGGCGCAGTTGACCTTCGATGTTTGTTTGGCTCCCCGACCTGGGCTCGAACCAGGGACCTACGGATTAACAGTCCGGCGCTCTACCGACTGAGCTATCGGGG
>JAXDQB010000344.1:0-7073 GCA_034668065.1 Paraburkholderia sp. | reverse complement strand
GTCAGGCACGGCGCGATGCGGCTTCATCGCCGGAGTACGCATCGTTCTCGTCCGCACCATCCGCGCAATCGTCGTAACTCGTTCGTAAAGGAAGCGGCTTGCACGGATGCAGCGAATACACCCGCTCGTCCGACTCACCCTCGCCCGGATGCTCCCCGCCGTCATAGTCGGACCTCCCGACGACCGCTTCGCCGCCGAGCGATTCTTCGTCGCGAGCGCCACGGGCACCGCCGGCAGGCTCCATACCCCCTTGCGCATCCGCGCCGGGAAGCACCTCGTTCGCCAACGACTGCGACTCGGACCCGCCAACAATCTCGTCAACGGGCGGCTGCCCGACATGCGCTTGCGCGCCATCGTCCTCTCGCGCAACGGGCACCACAGTCGGCGCATCAAGCAGCACCCCGGAGGATCCTTCGCACAAAGCGTGCTCGCCGGAGACGTCGACCTCCGCCGCGGCGGGCGCATCACCGGCTTCGCCGGCGGGTGCACCGGCATTCGGCTCATCCGCGCCCGAAAACTCGATTGCATGCTGCGCAAGCGGGCTTGCATCGAGCTGCACCGCAGGATCCGCGAGCGGTGGCAACTCGTCGAGCGATTTCAGGCCGAGATCGTCGAGAAACTGCTTCGTGGTTGCATAGAGTGCCGGACGCCCAGGCACATCGCGATGCCCAATGACCTCGATCCAGCTGCGATCCTCGAGCTGCTTGACGACCTGCGTATTGACCGTGACTCCGCGAATCTCTTCAATGTCGCCGCGCGTGACAGGCTGCCGGTACGCAATAATCGCAAGCGTCTCGAGCACGGCCCGCGAATACTTCGGGGGTTTTTCGGGATGCAGACGATCAAGGTGGCCGCGCATCGCCGGCTTGCTTTGAAAGCGCCAGCCCGATGCCAGTGCCACGAGTTCCACCCCGCGGCCGGACCACTCGTTCTTCAAATCCTCAAGCAACGCACGGACTGTATCCGCCGAAACACTGTCGGCGAAAAGCTTGCGCAAGTCGCCGACCTTCAGCGGTTCCTGCGCGCAAATCAAAGCAGTCTCGAGGACGATCTTCGCCTCAGGGGTATTCATGCAGCTAGGCCAGACCCTGTGTGGTCAACGAACCGGATCAAACAGACGAACAGACGATATGGAACTGAAGACGCGCTCGCCCGATTTTGATCGGTCATATTGATGGGAGCACGGACCCGGGGGCGGCGAATCGGACAACGATCGAACCAAGCCCAGCCGGACGAAGCAGCGGCCTTCCGGAGAAGGCGCCGCGTGACTGAACGCCATCTTACGCAAAAACATCGAGCCCGTAAACCGGGAAAGCGCAACGAGATGCGCAGCTCGGCAAGCCAGTCATATGCGCGATAGGTGACTTTCTCGCGCGAGTTCCCAACCGGAGTGTGTCGCCGCCGGCTGCAATGACTTTCACGGGCCGACTGCTGCCGAGGCACCCCCCCAAATGCGCCGCCCCGGCTTTCGAGCATATTCGCACGTGCGAGCATCTGAGCGGCGCCAATCTCCTTTCATGCGTCGCAATATTCGAGCGTGCGCGCACCCCCGATGAGCCCCGTGCACAAGATTGGTGATTGCCCTGATTACCCTACCAGCCGTTTTGGCGTCTTATACGCCCCTGGCCGACATCCGGTGGAGCCCCATACAACTGGCTTGACGGCATTTTCCCCTGACTTGGCACGCTTCATGCTTGGCTGGTTGTGCCGAAGTCGGTGCCATCTCCGCGGCCCGTCGTTCGCGGCGGCACCGGTTCGGCATTCGTACATCGAGCGTCTCAAGAGTGGAGTGCGCGGCGCGGGGCAGCGCACCGGAGTCGGTTTTGTTGAGGTGAGGACATGATGCTGTTCGACGATTTGAGAGATAACGAATGGGCGCTGGTCGAAGCGTTGTTCTGTGCAGAGCCCGCACGGAGCGAGCGGCGCGGACGTCCTCGCGTGGAAGCGCGTGCTGTTGTCAATGCCGTACTCTGGGTAATGTCGACGGGTGAAGGCTGGTCGAAGCTGCCGGGCCGCTACCCATCTCCGCCCACTTGTCGTCGCCGCTTCGACGAGTGGCAGGCCGACGGTACACTCGCTGAAATCGTGAAGCGTCTTTCCACATGTGGCCGCCAAGTCTCGCTGCGCGGCCGAATTGGCGGCGCAGCCGTCAAACCGCCCGTACCGCCGAGCCGCGACCGCCTGCGCGGCGCGTTCTGGACCAACCCGGAGTCATGGCGCGCCCCTGTCAAGATGGCCTAATCGAGCCCCCCCCAAACCGCTACAGGGGCCGGCGCCTAGCCGGCTCCTGGATCGCACCTTGCGGCACTCCCCTGTTCGAGCCCGCTCCCTCCTAACGTTAAAAACGCCACTGCGCGCATCGACGCGCTGCACGTCCATCCGCCGCGGGTTGTGCGAGTCTCCCGTAATCCGCTCGCGGCAGAAACATCCATTTACCAATATTTACAGCTGGAATTGCGTTGCCCGAGTAGCGTGAGTTTCATGCACCCGAGCCGCGCTGCGGCGGCTCGACTGGGAGCGCCACCATGACGCGAGCACCTCAGGCGCTGTGCGGTGCGATCGTTTCCTGCCTCCTCGGAGCGGCCATGCGGCCAGTAGCAGCCCACGATTCGCAAGCGACCGTTCACGGTCAGCTGGCTGCGCAATACGACACGCACAAGCGACCTCATCCACCGACGGATGTGCCGCGCGGCAATCTGCGCGGAGATATCGTCAACAACGTCCGCGGGCGCCCCGAGATGAGGCACAGCGGTGCGGATGAACGACTGCAAGAAAAAAACAAGGCAACAGACCGGTAGCGCGTATTTGTAATATGGGCGTTCTTTCAGAAATGGCTTTGCATTCCGTGCACCGGCCGGCGCGGCCCGACCAGCCGGACTACGCGCGCAAGTCGGCGACAGCAGCGCCGATCGCTTTCGGGGAGTAGCCGTCCGTTCGCTGGGCGGACCAACCGAGCGAGCGCTCTTCCCGCGCAAGGCGCGCAAATTCCGCGCGACCACGCTCCGTCAGCACGGCAATATCGACCGGCGCGTGAAACCCCGCGCCGGGGGCAACAGTGCGCTGCCGCACGGTATCCATCAAGCCGAGGCCGCGCAGAAACTCGAAAACGCCCGGTCGTCGAGCCCAAGGAACCTGACGATACTGAACTCGCCGCAGCGCCTCGAGTACCGCTTCATTCGAATACGTGGTCATCCCGACCCTTTCTTGAGGTATAGACATCACGCAGACCGACACGGGTTTCGTCCGAACACCCGACATCGCCGTATTATCGCTATTGCTCAAGAGTCAGAGCGATCCCGGCGCCCCTGACCACTGGCCTCGTCCGATGTCCCGTGGCCGGCATAATCGCCGGCTCGCTTTTCGATCCAGAACCAACACGTTACCGCATCCGAATTGATCATATTCTGTTTGTTCGCGCTTTTTTTCGCAATCTTTATGCTGTGCCGCCGCGCGCGCCTTGCCATTGCAATCTCTGCGGCCGCCCTGCTCTGGCTGCTTGCGGCCGGCTGGCTCGCCGCGCCGCTTCTCGCTTGGGCTCAGAGCGGCACCCCGGATACGCCGCGCGCCCAATTCGCTCCTCGCACCGTCATCGTGATGCTCGGCAGCGGGACCGAGTATGACGATCGCGGAGCGCTCGTGCCGAAGACTGACGCATGGGCGCGAATCGTTAAGACGGCGGCGCTTTACTCGGACTGCAAGCACAGTGCGCCGAATGCATCCTGCACAGTTATTGTCAGCGGCGGCAATCCGCAACGGCACGAGGCAACCGAAGCCGATACCTATGCGCCCTATCTGCTGAATTTGCACGTCGCTCCCGCCGATCTGCTTCTCGATAACACAAGCCTCACTACCTACGATAACGCCGAACACGTCATGCGCATCTTGCACGACAAACGTTACGGTTCGTTGATACTCGTCACTTCCGCCTATCATATGCCCCGCGCCATGCTCGACTTCGCCCGATTCGATCTCGCCCCACAGCCGGTCATCGCAAACGCACGAAAAATCAAAACCGGCGTTATGCCGCGCCTATCGAATCTCGTGAATGCCAACATCGCCATGCATGAGTTGATTGGACGCGCGCAATTCCACGTCTATCGAGCATTGGGATGGTTTTAGCGAACCGGCATGGCATATAGTGAAGAATATGCAGCTTCTCTGTAAGCAGACGTAACGGAGCGTCGCATTTGGCGCACAAGGGAGTTCACACGCAATAGGCTCACTAGAATGTCCGTCGGACGGACAGCATGTGGGCCACCACCGATCCACTTTTTTCGCATGGAGGCAAATAATGAACAAAGCGTCCCTGACTGTCTTGATTTCGCTGTCGATGCTGGCCGGCACCGCTTATGCGCAGCAGGACGGCATCATTATGAGCACGGATCCCGCGAAGGCCGCCGATGTCGAACAAAGGGCTCGGGCGCTGGAGTCACAGCAAGAGGTGCCCTCTCAATCGACTTCCCCAATGGTGCATCACAAGTCGACGCATCATCATAAGAAGATGCTGAAGGATGAGGGAGACGCCACGCGCTCTGCTCCGCAAGGCGACAGCCAATAAACCCCACCGCACGACGCGCGCGTACACAGCGCGAGTTCGCAACGCGAGCCGAACCCGGCCCAGCCGGCTTCGGCTTTTTTATCGACGGTCACCGCCTAAGCGGTGTGCTAAAGTCGCGCTCCGACACTTTCCCGCCAATCTGTACGCACTTCCGTGCGGAGGACACGATGAGCAACATCCAGCTCGACATCGAATGGACTGAAGCCGCTTCTCGCAAGATCGAGAAGCTCATGCCGCGCGGCTCGCAAGAAGCGTTTCTCGCCTTGCCGCCCATTGAATGCCTTCCGATGGAAGGCGATGTGCTCTTCCTTGGACCCACCGGCAAGCAGCAACCGTTCATCGTCGCCGAGCGGCAATACCATCATGACGGCGACGCCGATTGGACCATTGTCCTCATTCTGGACGTGCCGAATTCGTCCCACTAACGAGTCACCGGCCATACGGCCGGATTCGGAAAAAAGCACGCGCTCCGTAGGAACGCGGGCGAAACCTTCGCCCAACGAGGGATAGCGACGGGGCCAGCGGAGCTGCACGCAAATGCGTGAGTGCATGCGCATGAATGTGGCCAAGTCTCGCGGTAACGTCACGTGACAATCACGGGTTGCCCGCGCGCTCGCCTTCGCCCGCGTGAATTCCGAATAAAAAACCCGCCATGCGGCGGGCTCGGGAAAACGAAGGCGGTATGGCGTCAGCGCAACTGATCGGCGATGAGCGCCATGATTTGCCGGGCTGGCGCCGACGAAGCGATATCGCCCTTCTCGTCCACGACGGCTACGCGGGTCTGATCTTCCTTGATTGCCCGGACGTTGACACGGTAGATCGTTGCTTTTTTGTCCTTGTGACCGTGGAAGACCTGACTCCAGAATCCCTGCTCCTCAGAGGTCATATCTTTGGGATCGACATAGCGGATGGAGTAAAGACCGCGCGTGCGATCTGTCTCGTCCACTGTGAAATTGCTGCGGTCTAGCGCGACGCCGACACGCCGCCACGCGTTATCGTAGGACTCGGAAAGCATCACCTCGTTCGACGCGGACTGGGCATCAGGCGCAGCAGCGGCTACAGCTTGCACCGCTGGAGCAGTCGCTCTGGCCGATTGCGCAGCGTTTCGGGCCGCAATCGCCGCCGCCTTCGCATCGCTCTGTGGCGCCGCGTTGTTTCCGGCCCCGGCGCCCGCGACCGGTTGATCCATCGCTTGCTGCGCACCGGGGTTGCCGCGTGAATCGGCCAACGCAAGCACAGCCATGAGGCGCTTCAGATATTCCGTTTCGAGCGCCGGATCGTTCGGTTTCGGCTCCCAGGTGTTCGTGTCGTGGTTCACGCCCGCCACTGCCTCGCGCAGGCCCTTTTGACTGATAAAGACGTACGTGCCGCCGTTCGACCCCGCTTCGAGACGGGTGCGGTACTTGTTGCGCTCAGCCGCCACGTACGAGTTGCCCATCGCTTTTGTAAGCGTGTTGCGAACAATGCCCTCGTTCACTTGAGGGCGCGTTTCGTTCCAGTCCGTTTCCATCACGTGGCTGTTGCGCTGATCGACGACGAGCAGAAAGCCCTGCTCCTGCCAGAAGCGTCGCACCAGCGGCCAAATCTGATCGGGCGTCTTATCGTCGATGACGAGCCAGCTCTCGGTGCCATCACGCTGAATGTGCATGCCGACAACGGGCGGAATGACCGTATTATCGGGCGGCGCCACTTTTTCAACCTGCTGCAGCCCGGAAAGAGATGCCTCGCCGCCTCGCGGCGGCAGCGAACGCTGATCGTACGTTCCCTCGACGAGGTTCGGCGGCACGGCTAGCGACACCTGCTTCGACTTGGAATCGCTTTTGTAGTCGACCTGCGTGGGCGACGTCGAGCTGCAGCCGGCGACAAGGCCACCGGCCAGAACCAGAGCTGCGAACCGCGAGGTAAAACGAAGATCAGTCATGTTCAGGCAATCCTTGCGCATTGGCCACGAGCTATTCCCGTGGATCAGCCGCGCATTTTACCGGTCCCGAAGACCCCTGTGTAAAAACGGGTGTCGAGAAAATCTTCGCCTTGCAATATGCTCGTATGCCGGCCTCCGCCAAGCGAAAACCGCCGGCCGTCAATGCCGCGGCGAACCGTGCGCGAATATCCGAGCGAGCGCTGCGGACTTTGCCGCTTCCTCGGCGTGCCGCTGCGTCGCGAAAGGGCCCTGCGTCAGATGTACGGCGTGCCAGTCCGGCTCGTCGTCGGCATCGCCGAAAAATCTGAAGCGAGCGGTAAACCCCTCCGGCGTGGCCGGAATGACCTCGATGTCAACTGCAACGCCTTCTATCCGGTACCGAACAAAGCCGTCCATGTTCGCCTCCTTCGCCTGCTGACACGAAGATGCTAGCACCGCGCCGCAGACCTCGCGCGCAGTGGCGAACCTTAGGCGCGCCCCTCAGTGCTGAGACGCATTGGCCTTCGCGGGATCGGCGGGCTTCGCCAGCTCGGGAGGATTCAACCAATGCCAAGTTGTCAGCGCCTCGCCGTTGAACGCGCATTCGACCGCGGC
>JAXDQB010000343.1:0-10471 GCA_034668065.1 Paraburkholderia sp. | reverse complement strand
CCCGTCCGCGCGCTGCCATTCGACCCGGAACGCGACGTCGGTCGTATCGGCGAGCAGGTAGACCGTGCGCAGTTCGTCGGGGTCCGAGGTCTCGACGGGACCATCGAGCGAAATGATCAGCTTCTGTGGCCAAAGGCCGTGGATCGGATCGTAGACGCGGTCGCCGTCGGGTATTGAGGTGAATGCTTCGACGCCGATCGTCGCGCAGGCCTCAACCACCATCTTTGCGAGGGCGCGAAGGACAGCCGTGGCGCGGGCGGAGTTCGCCTGCCGAATAGCAAGATCGCCGCGCGTGAGCGCCTGTTCGAGTTTGGGGTCGGTCTTTTGCTTGCTCATTTTGTTTCCCAATGGTTTCATATGCGTTACGGCCTGCCGCCTCACGGGCAAAGATCGGCCGGCCATTTGAAGCATCCTACCACTGGGCGCAAGCGCACCGTCTGGAACGGCCTGCTTTGTCGCAGCCCGGACATTTCGGGGCGCAAAATTCGACGCGCAAGCCATTGCGGTAAAATTGCGCCTTCGTTAGCTGATCCCCCCTTATGTCGTTAATGCCCTATGCCAGCCCGCGCCGCGTCAGCGTCGCGCCGATGATGGACTGGACCGACCGCCATTGCCGTTACTTTCACCGTCTTATTTCTAGCCGCACCTGGCTTTATACGGAGATGGTGACTACGGGCGCCCTACTCCACGGGGATGTCGCGCGTCATCTGGCGTTCACCAATGAAGAGGCACCGGTTGCGCTGCAGCTCGGCGGCAGTGAGCCTTCTGACTTGGCTCGCGCGGCCAAGCTCGGCGAACAATGGGGCTATGACGAGATCAATCTGAATTGCGGCTGCCCGTCGGAGCGCGTCCAGCGCGGCGCGTTCGGTGCATGCCTGATGAAAGAGTCGGCGCTCGTTGCCGATTGCGTCAAAGCAATGCGCGATGCCGTAACGATTCCAGTAACGGTAAAGCATCGAATCGGCGTAGACGATATCGACGATTATGCGTTCGTTCGCGACTTCGTCGGCACGGTGGCTGAAGCCGGTTGCGACGTTTTCATCGTACATGCCCGCAATGCGATTCTTAAGGGCTTGTCGCCGAAGGAAAACCGCGAGATCCCGCCGCTGAAGTACGAGTATGCGCACCGGCTAAAGCGCGAATTCCCGAAGCTCGAAGTCATCATCAACGGTGGCATCAAAACGCTCGACGAGGTGGAGGTGCATCTGCGCCATGTCGATGGCGTGATGCTCGGCCGCGAGGCGTATCACAACCCGTATCTGCTGGCGCAAGTCGATGCACGCTTCCACGGCTCAACTGACCAAGCCAAGACACGCGAGGAAATCGAAGCAGGACTCATCGAATACTGCGCTACCGAGTTGTCGCGCGGCACATATCTCGGGGCGATTACGCGCCACGCGCTCGGCCTTTACCGCGGCGTAGCCGGCGCGCGTGGCTGGCGGCGCGTCCTCTCGGACAACAAGCGGCTCGCGGCCGCCGATCTCGCGATTTTCGATGAGGCTCGCGCACATTTGCGCGAGCCAGCGGAATTTTTCGATTAAATCTGGGCTGAGGGGCTAGGCAAATCCGAATCATGTTTGTATAATCTCGCTTCTTCGTTGGTATGCCAGCTCTGGCGCACCAAGCAGCAAGTTTCAGTGGTGGCTGTAGCTCAGTTGGTAGAGTCCAGGATTGTGATTCCTGTCGTCGTGGGTTCGAGTCCCATCAGCCACCCCAATAGAATCAAAGCATTAGCCCAGTCAACACGACTGGGCTTTTTGCTTTGTGGCCGACCGTGTAGCCGCTGTGTAACCGGATTTGGTTACGCGCGACCGGTCCGGAAAAGCACGATGTAAGCAGGTCAAGGCAGATGTACAGGCGGATGAAGAAAGTCTTTTCATCGCCCGTCCCGCACACCTTGAATAGCATTCGCATCAAGTACGCTAAGAAGGCAAACCCGAAGGCGTTTATCTCGATCGGCGCCGAGCCGAACAAAGGGGTTGCCCCGGCCAAGTACCTCTCTAGGGAGATCCTCGGCTGAGCACGCGCCATAAGCGTTTGGAGAAAGCATTTCAGGCGGCCGGCCTCATGCCATCCGGAAAGTTCGCTGTCCCCGGCGCTGCGGCTCCACTGGACGCAAACGGCAACATCCCCCGCAGTTTCCTAGTTCAGCTGCTCTCGTACTTCCAGGCGTTCGGCCGAGCCAACATGGCGCAAAGCACGCATCCATCAGGTCGGAAAGACCGCGCGCGGCTACAAAACGATCGGCGGCAAGTTGTACTTCGCTGCTTCAGATAAGACATGGAGGAGACGGGGCCAGCATAAACGAGGGCGTCATAGCCGGCGACAACTCAAAGCATCACGCGCTACGTGTAACAAAGCTGGGTGCTGCTGCCACCCGACGCCAGAAAGGGGCTCAGCGCCCACGGCGGGACGGTCCCGATGTTGAACAAATGCCTCCCCTCTTCTATCTAAGTTGCGAGGAGGAGAAAGTCATGGTGAGGCTATTTGGCATATTGGCTTTAGGGGCAAGTCTCGCGGGCTGTGTGGCCGCCTCGCCATACGGTTCTGGCTCCGGTTACGAGCCCGCACCCGCGTACGAATCGGGGTCGGGGTACTATGAGCCCGGCTCTTACGCGCCGCGTACCGGGATTGGCGTCGGTGTCGGCGGCGGCAACGGCGGCGGCGTTGGCGTTGGCGTTGGCGTCGGCCTTGGCGTCGGCTTCTGAATCCGCCGGTAAGCGGTCGCGGTGGATGCCTAGTCGGTCGTGTAACATTAGCGTCCTCAACGAGCATTAACAACGCTATGAAGAAAGCCATTCTTGCCCTTGTGGCAGCAGCCGCTGCCATCGGCACTATTGCACCCGCTCATGCTGAGTACCACCACCGCCATTACCACCACCGGCACCATCACTACTACAGATGCCATAGCGTGCACATTCATCATCACTGGGAACGGCGCTGCTACTAACTGCCACCGAGTGAAATTCGGAACAGAGGGGTTCGGAATCTACTCCGTCGCGCTGGCGGCCTTCAGTTTTCTCCTGTCATAGTGTTTGTGAGTCGTGCTCGGATTCGCGTGCGCGGCGAGCGGCTTACCGCCATAAAAGATCAGCGCGAACGGGTTACCGGCGAGGCCGAAGCCGACGCCACGCGCCATAGGCGGTAGCGGTACTAGTCGCAGTGCGGCAGGCAGCCTCGCTCGCCGGCGAGATCGGTATCTGTCAGGTATTGCATACTAGGATCTCCGTACAAATGGGAGCGAGCAATGGACCTGAGTGGATTCCAGCCGTACTGCGGCTATTTCTATCGCGTCTGCGCAAATTTCAGCTCGGCTGGCGAGTGGCGCGGCACGATCGACGTTCGAAGGCAGCGATCGGATGGCAGCGTTGAAGTGGTGACATCCCATCAGGACGTGCCTGGCGAGTTTCCTTCTGAAGCCCTGGCTCGTGATGCAAGTGATGCCTATGCGCGCGTCCTCATCGATCAAGAAAGGTTTGATGCCGAGCCGTAAAGTCACGATACCCCCTGAAATTCGACCACCCAAACCCAAGGGTTGGCATCCCATCCATAGCCGCGAGCAGCGTTGAGGCTCTCCCAGAGCTCCGCGTACGCGTCGACGTAGGTACTGGGATTGCCCTTACAAATTTTGTGCGGTCGTTCGACGCCTTCAGCTTGCGCATCCGTCTCGCTGATTCCCTGTAACCGCTCGACACGTACGCCGGTCACTTCGAGCGTGATCCGCGACAGAGCGCGCGGCAGATGGATCGATGGCTTCCACGTGATCGCCTCTACGGGCGGCACGTTCTGGAAGTCGGCCGGCACGCATGCTGGATAGTCTGCTCGGTAGAACGTCGGGCCCGGATCAAGCGTCGTCGGCTGCGCCCACGTCTCGCGCACCCACAACCGGTCACCGGGCTGTCCATAGGGGCTCATCAAGCATTCGCCGGTGCGCGTATGCCAGATTCCACCTTGCAACGGCACTGTTTTGCCGTCGGCTGTTCGGCCGCCATTCTCGCCGC
This sequence comes from Paraburkholderia sp., assembly GCA_034668065.1. GTDB lineage: Bacteria > Pseudomonadota > Gammaproteobacteria > Burkholderiales > Burkholderiaceae > Trinickia. The sequence continues at coordinate 6,470 of JAXDQB010000343.1, read as the reverse complement.
CGATCGAGATCGGCTCCCATTGGCCGAGCGGATTGTTGTGGGGTAACTTCACGACGCGACGCGTCTGCGTCTTGCGGCCGTCGAGTAGCGCGCGCACCATCGCGCCGCTGAAAAGGATTGGGCGTTCCTTCATGCTAGGATTCCTCGAAAAATCACTTGGAGAAGGCCATGCCGTCAGGTGGCGGAAGACGACTAGAAGGAGCAGCTGGTCCCGGTACGAGATCCGCAGCGATAGCTGGCCATTTCACGTCTACATCGGTAAGCGTACCGAGATGCGAAAGGTCGGCGGCGTCGGTGAGTCGCGCTCGATGAACGAGGCGTTTGAACTGGGCTTTGAGGTCGGCCGATTGTTTATTGATGGCACGACGACGTTGAGCGTCTAAGAGAAGCTCCATCACGCTTCTCTCCCCGGAAATTCGTCATACGTGCGGCCGTCGAGTTGGCGACCGGCGGCTTTCTTGCCGACGCGATGCATGATGGTCACGGGGAAATCGCCGTTGTCGCGGGCGCGCATAAAGTCGGCACCGATCTTCAGCTCGCGGCCATGACGATCAAGGCATATCCCGCCATTCACCCAGGTCGAAGCCTTGTTCACCCAGTGCTCAAAGCTAGTGAATTGGCGAAACACTGGCTCGCCGGTGCTGCCGACGAATGCTGCGGTGTGCCACTCACCCCATTGCTTGAATAAAAACGCAACGCCAGCAGCTGCACACTGGTCGCGCAGCGATCGCGGCCACGACGGATGCATCGGCCGCGCGCCGTGGCCGCTTTCGCCACCGACGATCACCCAGTCAATGGCAGGCAGATCGGGCGAGGGATTGCCGTCACTGTCCTCGCAGTCGGTAGTGCCATTGAGCGGATGGATCTCCGAATGTCCGTCGATGTCGATCACGCGCAGGTCCACCGGCCCCAACAACGGCTCCATCGACAGGAACCGCACTTTCGCCGGCACCTCGAGAAGCTTCGGAATGTCGCGGTCCGCCTCTTCCTGGTTGACGATCGTCGCGCCGATCCAGACGTTATCCGGCATTGCGCGGGTCACTGCCGGATGAAAGCCGTCCTCCCACATGGCATCCTGCGCCATCGGCCATGCGTTGCCAATTCGCTTCGTCAGCAGAAGCCAGTCAAGGTTTGGCGTATCAAGGATCAGCCGGAACAGGTCAGCACGCCACAACGGGTCCACGGCGTTGTCGAACACGTCGGCAAGCGACGCACAGAACACGCGCTGGCGTCGGCCGTGCTTCGCGAAGAACTCGGCGTGATGGCTATTCCACCGTAGCGGTTCGCGCCAGTTGCCAGCCGACGTTCGGACGCGGGCTTGTCCTGCACCCCAAACCACCTTATGCATCCGCTTGTCCATCAAGTGTTCGGCGTAGCAGTGGTCGCAGCCTGGTGATATCTTTGTGCAACCCAACCACGGGTTAAACGTCGCGTCCGTCCAAAGAATATTTGTCCTTTCACCCATGGCGATAACTCCTGAAGGCGCTCTGAAAATCGCGGCTAAGAAGGCTGGCATGGATGTCGCCGAATATCTCTCCCGCCGAGCCGCTGGCCTGAAACGATGCACTGGCTGCATGCAATGGCAATTTGCCTCCATGTTCAATGTCGATGCAAGTAGACACGATGGCCTGTCGGCGCGCGGCCATTGCTGCACGCGAGTGAAAGTGCGGATCAGCACAAAGGGGCGCCCCAGCACATTCAAGTGCCGCGCGCATACCCAGGAAGCAAAGGCCCGCATTAGCGCAGTACATAAAGGCCAACCTAGTCCGAAACGCGGATGGAAGCGCACGCGAAAGAGCGCGCAAAGATCAGCGCCGCCGTCCGCAAGGTGGCGCTGCGCGGCCGGGATTGTCCAGCTTACCGAGATGGGAAGCACGTTGAGCGCATGGGCGAGCGATTCACAAGTGAGTACAAGCGATGGCGATACGACGTGATGCGCCGCGACGGATTCACTTGCCAGCAATGCGGGGACGCGAAAGGCAGAAACCTGCACGCGCCCCATATCAAGCCCTTTGCCACCCATCCCGAACTGCGCTTGGACACGAACAACGGCATCACGCTTTGCGAACCATGTCATAAGACGGTGCACGCCAAGCGCTAACGTGTGGTCGGTCCATTCGATTTTGCTGTTTTCGCTCATGCTAGGATTCCTTCGGATCTCGGGAGATGGCCATGGAAGAGCAACTGGAATACCGAGGCTTCATTATTACGGTGACCGCCCGAAGCGACCGTGCGGGTGGCTCCAAGATCACCCTGATGATCGAGCGTCCGCCGAAGGTTCGGGAACTCCGTGTTGAAGCTCCCGACCCTAAGCCGGAGCACTATCACTCCCACTCCGTCGGCAAGGCAGCGGTTGGTGAGGCGATGGACCGCGCTAAACGCGCGATCGATAACGCTCTCGGCCCACGTAATCCGTTCGAAGACTGAACCAAGACTGAACCGCAACGCCGACGATTTGCCGCCTCCGAGTCTCGCGTCCGTCGAAGAGGATCGGTTTCTCGCTTATGCTAGGATTGCCCCACCTGTTCAAGGAGACGGCCATGGCATTCAAGGAAACCAAGGGCGATAAGACGGTCGAAGCTTGTGTGCTGCCCGCTCCTGGCGGCATGTTCAAGGGATACGTCCGCGTCATTGAAAAGCGTGGCGAACATATCATTGGGAAAACAATCGGGCGCGGCTGCGGCCGCCCGATGCCGACGGCTGAGGCGGCACTGGAGCTTGCCGAGGCTGAGGCGAAACGAGTTATCGCTCTTTGAATGGAACTCTGGATTCAACCGTGCGCGCCATGTGCTGAGCTCTATGGACAGCCGGCGGCGGTTCCGCCTCACGACACATTGACCTTGGTCGGCGCGGGCGCAGTGAAGGACGCGAAAGCTGAGCAGCACTACACCTGCATGCGGTGCGGTGCAGCGTTCGTGCGCATCCTCGCGGGCGAGCCGCGAAAGAAAATCTGGATGCTGCTGAACGCCGGCCAACACTGACTCTCTCGAGCGACGGAACCGATGTTGTAGCCAATGAGAATGGCCCGTACCCACGCGCAAAAAAAATTGGGAACGAAGTGCGCTTGAAGGCTACGCCGAACGCGCCCACTACACCATCGCGACTGTGGCGGCTATCAATTGCGTAGCGAACACAGTCCCGCCGACCGCCTAATTAAGCAATCCCTTCGTTTCGATGAATGAAATGATGTCCGTGAGCCCCTCGCAGGCTTTCAGGTTGCACATCACGAACGGCCGCGCGCCGCGCATTTTCTCTGCATCCGACGCCATGACGCTGAGGCTCGCGCCCACGAGCGGCGCAAGATCCGTCTTGTTAATGACGAGCAGATCTGATTTCGTGATCCCGGGGCCCCCTTTGCGCGGAATCTTTTCGCCGCCGGCCACGTCTATGACATATATGGTGAGATCAGAGAGTTCGGGACTAAACGTCGCGGCGAGATTGTCACCACCGGATTCGATAAAAATAATGTCGACCTCGGGAAAGCGCGTTTGCATCCGATCGACGGCTTCAAGATTGATGGACGCGTCTTCGCGGATCGCCGTGTGGGGACACCCCCCCGTCTCCACACCCATAATGCGTTCGGGCGGCAGTGCTCCCGCGATTGTCAGCAAGCGCTGGTCTTCCTTCGTATAAATGTCGTTGGTGATTGCGACCAGGTCATACCGGTCGCGCATCGCCTTACAAAGCATTTCAAGCAGCGTCGTCTTGCCGGAGCCGACGGGGCCCCCTACGCCAACGCGCAGTGGAGGCAACTTCTTCGTTCTCATGACAGAGGGACCTCGTTCAATCTAGGAGCGGAAAAGCCGCGAGTATTGCGATTCGTGCCGCGCAGACAATACGCCGAGCATCGGCGCGAATGTGTTGACGCGCTCAGGCGGCGTCTCGAGCGCGCGCGCCACGGCCGTTTCGATCGGCTCGCGTAGCGCGACGATAATACGCTGCGCGGCCATCTGGCCGAGGGGAACGGCTTTCAATGCAGCGGCTGCCTGATTTTCAACCCAGCTAAACGCATAGGCGGCAAGCGTGGCGTTCGCGTCGATACCGTGCGCAGCCGCGGCAAATGCGAACACGCTAGGATGCGCGAGCGGCGCGAGTGCAGCGAGCGTTGCGCGGCGTGTCGCATCGCCCCATTCGAGCGACAGGCAAAGCTGTTTCAGCGACCAACCCATTTGCTCGGTTTCTCGCCTGAATTCAGCGGACTCCCTGCTGGCAAGAAACTCGGCGTCCGCCCGCATGATCGCCTCCGTTTCGTGATTGTTCCACCTGTCCAGTTGATGGGCGAGCAAGGGCAACTCGCAGCGCGCGAGCACGTTCGTCAGGCCGTTCTCCACCCATTTGCGTACGCTCTCGGCATCCGTGACCCATTGCGCGTCAATAGCCGATTCGAGCCCTTGCGAATAGCTGAATGCACCAACCGGCAGCGCCGGCGACGCTAGATGCAGCAACGCGATCAACTCCGAGATGCGCATGGTGGTCGTCATGAGGATGCGCGCACAACTTCATCGTGATGATGATGCTCGTGTTCGTGCTCGTGCTCGTGCTCGTGCCCGTGATGCTCGCCGAACACCTGTTGAGCGATCGCATAGTCCTCGTCGAACGTAGCGTCGTGCCCGTGCCGATGACCGCCGCCGTAGGCGCCGGTTTCGGGCTGAAACGGCTGCCAAGCGGATTCGACCCGCGCACCGAGCCGAGTCAGCATCGCTTCGAGCACGGGATCCGCTTCGAGCTTCAGATAATCGACGCCGACCTCGACGGGCGTATGGCGATTACCGAGGTGATAGGCGGCGCGCGTCAGCGTCAACGCATCCTGTGCTCGCACGATGAGCACGGCCTCATTCTCAGCGACGACGCGCACGAGGCTGCCATCATCGGCGACGAGCACATCGCCTTGCGCAAGAACGCTGCCACGCGGCAGCACGAGTGCGACGGCTTCGCCATTGTCGAGCGTTGCGGCAAGCCGGCTCTTGCAGCGCGCTTCGTAAGCGAGCGTGAGCGTCGGCGCCCGCATGACGAGCGAAGCGGCGAGTTTCACGTTTGCCGCGATACGTTTGTCGATTGTGCGCATGACGGGTTATTCGGCTCAGAACTCAGAACAAGAAATAACGTTGTGCCATCGGCAGAACCTTGGCGGGCTCGCACGTGAGCAACTGGCCGTCGGCGACCACCTGGTAAGTCTCGGGATCGACGCTGATCGACGGCTGCCATGCATTGTGAACCATGTCGGCCTTTGTGACGCCGCGGCAGCCGCGCACCGGCACAACGCGCTTGGCCAAGCCGTAGCGTTCGGCGATGCCGGAATCGGCGGCCATTTGCGAGACGAAGGTCAGCGACGTTCGGGCGAGCGCGCCGCCGCGCGTTGCAAACATCTCGCGATAATGAACCGGCTGCGGCGTCGGGATCGATGCGTTCGGATCGCCCATTTGCGCGAGCGCGATCATGCCGCCTTTGACCACAAGCGTCGGCTTGATACCGAAGAAGGCCGGTTCCCAGAAAACGAAGTCCGCCCATTTTCCGACTTCGATCGAGCCCACCTCGTGCGCGATCCCGTGCGTGAGCGCGGGATTGATCGTGTACTTCGCGATGTAGCGTTTGGCGCGAAAATTGTCGTTGCGCGTGCCGTCTTCCGGCAGCGCCCCGCGCTGCACCTTCATTTTGTGCGCCGTTTGCCAAGTACGAATGATGACTTCGCCAACACGCCCCATCGCCTGCGAGTCCGACGAGAGCATCGAGAGCGCGCCGAGGTCATGCAGAATGTCCTCGGCAGCGATCGTTTCGCGGCGAATACGCGATTCGGCAAACGCGAGATCTTCGGCGATCGACGGATCGAGGTGATGACAGACCATCAGCATGTCGAGGTGCTCGTCGACCGTGTTGACGGTGTAAGGCCGCGTGGGATTCGTCGACGACGGCAGCACGTTCGCTTCACCACACACCTTTATGATGTCGGGCGCATGGCCGCCGCCGGCGCCTTCGGTGTGATATGTGTGGATCGTGCGGCCCTTGAACGCCGCGACCGTCGCTTCCAAAAAGCCGGCCTCGTTCAGCGTATCGGTGTGGATCGCAACCTGCGTATCTGTTGAATCGGCGACACAAAGACAGTTGTCGATTGCGGCCGGCGTCGTGCCCCAGTCCTCGTGGAGTTTGAGTCCAATCGCGCCGGCCGCGATCTGCTCGACGAGCGGCTCGGGGAGGCTCGCGTTGCCCTTTCCTAAAAAGCCGAGGTTGACCGGCCAGCCGTCCGCCGCCTGCAACATCCGCTCGAGGTGCCACGGCCCGGGCGTACACGTGGTGGCATTAGTGCCTGTCGCCGGGCCTGTGCCGCCGCCAAGCATTGTCGTCACGCCCGAGGCCAGCGCTTCCTCGATCTGCTGCGGACAGATGAAGTGAATATGCGAATCGATGCCGCCTGCCGTCACGATCAGCCCTTCGCCCGCGATCACCTCCGTTGCCGCGCCGATCGCGATCGTCAC
>JAXDQB010000342.1:0-5717 GCA_034668065.1 Paraburkholderia sp. | reverse complement strand
CCGCGTACTGCGCGCGTGTGATGGCGGCCGTCGCACGGGCTTCTCGCGCGGCGATTTCGCGCGCTTGCAGTTCACGAGCATCGTCTTGCACTGCCCGCAGCGCATCGGCCACCTGCCCGAGCGCTTGCAGAACGGTTTGTCGATAGTCCCCAAGCGCTGCCTCATAGGCCGCTTCCGACGCGCGCTTTCTGGCACGCAATGCGCCGCCATGAAAAATCGGCTGTGTCATGTTCAAGCCAAGATTCCAGATATTCAGGCCATCCAACGCTTCGGCTATTCGCGTGTGCTCCGAACCCGCGCCGGCCGCGATCGAAAACGTCGGAAAGAGGTTGGCCGTCGCCACGCCGATGTTCGCGCTGGCCTGGTGCAGCAAGGCCAGCGCCGCACGAATATCGGGGCGCTCGCGTGCCAGTGTGGAGGGCAGCGTCAGCGGCAAGGTGTCGGGCAGCCGCAGCGAATCGAGTGCGATGTCGGCGCGCTGCGCATTCGATGGCGGCACGCCAAGCAGTATCGCCAACTGATGATCGACTTGCGCGAATTGCGTCGCGAGCGGCGCCAGCAATGCTTGAGTTTGCGCCGCGAGCGAGCGCTGGCTGCGCACGTCCGCAAGCGATACGCCGCCTGCCGCATAGCGCGCTTCGATAATCGCAAGTTGTTGCGCCTGCGCATCCGCGAGCGCCTCGGTCAGCTCGATCTGCTGCTGCAGCGACGCGCGCCGGATAACACCCGCCACGACATTCCCGGCCAATGTTAGCTGCGCCGCCTCGAACTCATATGCCTCGTAGTCGATCTGCGCCAACAACGCTTCGAGCGCGCGACGATTACCGCCAAACAAATCAAGCGCATACGATACGTTGATCGATGCGTTGTAAAGAGTAAACGGTACCGCGGGTGGCGCGGGCGAAATACCGAATGCAGCGACGTCAATTTTTTCGCGCGTCGCGGACACGCTCGTATCGATGTTCGGCAGCTCCGTCGAGCCGGCTTCTGCCGCGTAGTACTCCCGCGCTTGCACGAGCTTTGCGCGCGCGCTGTCGATCGTCGGGCTGTGCTGTAATGCCATGTCGACGAGCCGGTTCAGCCTGTCCGATTCGAACCGCTTCCACCATTGTTGCGGTGCTTGCGCCGCTTCGACGAAAGCCTGCGCGTCACCCGCGGTGCCGCTTTCCGCATCGGTTGATGCAGGTTGTGCTTCTCGTGTGTAACTTTGCGTCGGTGGCGGATGCGGCGCGTGAAAGTCCGGTCCCACCGTGCACGCGCCGACGAGCAGGGCGGCAGGCAAGAGGGCCGGCCGAATGCGCAACCTACGCCAAGAGGCTGGTTTCATGATTTCACCCCTTGCTAATCCAGCGTGCGCCGATAGAACCGCACGGCCACGGTCAGAAGGACCAAGGTGAATACGGCGATCGGCCACACGGAAGGCCACAGGTCCTGCCATTCGTTACCCTTGAGAAGAATTCCGCGCACCAGCCGATTGAAGTAAGTCAGCGGCAGCAAATTGCCGATGAACTGCGCCCATGCCGGCATGCCCGCGAACGGGAACATGAACCCGGAGAGGAGAATATTCGGCAGGAAATAGAACACGGTCAGCTGCATGCCTTGCAGTTGGTTTTGCGCGAGCGATGACAGCGTGATTCCGACGGTTAGATTCGCGGCGATGAAAAGCAGCGCCGCCCCATAAATCGCGAACACGCTTCCAATGAACGGTACGTGAAACACCCAACGGGCCGCGACGAGAATGATCGACACCTGAATAAAGCCGATAAAGACATAGGGCACGATCTTGCCGGTAATCACTTCGAGGGGAAGTACCGGAGTGGCGAGCAAGTTCTCCATCGTCCCTCGCTCACGTTCCCGTGTGATCGCGAGTCCCGTCATCATCACCATCGTCATCGTCAAAATTACGCCCATCAAGCCGGGCACGACGTTGTACTGCGTAATTCCCTCAGGGTTGTAGAGACGGTGAACATGCACGTCGAATGCGGCCGGACGTCCATTCAGGTGGGCTAGCGGCCCTGTGATGTCCTTGTCGATAACGGACTGAACGAGCCCCGTCAGAGCACCGAGCGCCGTACCGGTAGCAAGGGGGTCGGTAGCGTCTGCTTCGACAAGCAGCGAGGGGTGCTCGCCACGCAACAGCCTTCGGGAAAAATCGACAGGTACCGTCAGCACGAATTGCACGTCGCCACGCGCAAGGGCGCGGCGGCCGGCTTCTTCGTTCGGCAGCGTGCGAATGATGTCGAAATAGGCGGCGTTCTGCATGGCGGCGATAAAGCTGCGCGCGAAAGGACTCTCGTCGGCGATGATGACTGCCGACGGCAGGTGCTTCGGATCGGTATTGATCGCGAAACCGAACAAGGTGAGTTGGATGATCGGCACGCCGATGATCATCGCGAACGTGACCCTGTCGCGGCGCAACTGCAGGAACTCCTTGAGCACAATGCTCCACCAGCGTGCGAACGAGAATGAAAAGCTCGTAGAAAACGGTGCGCGCGTGCTCACAGTCACGCTCCGTCCTGGTAATCGTCGGGCGTCTGGCTCATCAGATAGACGAACACATCCTCTAGCCCTGTCGCGCTCGGCGCCACACGCAGCGATCGTTCTTTGCCGATCGCTTCGACCGTCGCTTCGAGCGCGCGCCGATCGCGTCCGCTCACGTGCAGCGCCGGCCCGAACACCACCGTTTGCTCGACGCCGGGCATCGAGCGAAGGCGATCGGAGAGTTCGGTGGGACGCGAACAGGAGATGGTCCACGTGGCGAGATTTTGCGCTTCGATCACCTCTTGCGCGGTGCCTTGCGCCAGCAATCGGCCGTATGCGATGTAGGCCAGCTTGTGGCAGCGTTCGGCTTCATCCATGTAGTGCGTGCTGACGAGCACTGAAATGCCCTGGGCAGCGAGCCGGTGCAATTCCTCCCAGAAATCGCGGCGCGCAGCCGGATCCACGCCTGCGGTAGGTTCGTCGAGCAACAGCAGTTGAGGACGATGCAGCATGCAGGCAGCAAGCGCAAGCCGCTGCTTCCAGCCGCCGGAGAGCGAACCCGCCAATTGATTAGCACGACTAACGAGTCCGAGCGAATCGAGCGCGGCATTGACCGCTTCCTTGCGTTGCGGCATCTCGTACATGCGCGCGACAAAGTCGAGATTTTCGCGAATCGAAAGATCGTCCCAGTACGAAAAGCGCTGTGTCATGTAGCCGACACGACGCTTGATCTGCGCGCTTTCGCGAACGATGTCGTAGCCGAGGCAAGAGCCGCTGCCGGAATCGGGCGTGAGCAGGCCGCACATCATGCGGATGGAAGTAGTCTTGCCGCTACCGTTAGGCCCAAGAAAGCCGAAGATTTCGCCGTGCGCCACCTGCAGCGACAAATCCTTCACGACGTGCTTCGCACCGAAGCGCTTGTTCAGCTTGCGCACGTCGATCGCGTAATTGGGAACGTTGGGCCGCTGGGCGAGCTCGTTCATTGCATCCTCACGGCGACGGGCTGCCCAGGATGCAGCTTCGGCGCATCGGCGGCCATCGGATGCGCCTCGACGAGGAAGACCAGCTTCGCGCGGCTTTCATTGCTGTAGATGACGGGCGGCGTGTACTCTGCCTGCGTCGAAATGTAGGTGACGATTGCAGGGATGTCCGCGAGGCACCCATCGCAATGAACGGCGACGCTGCGACCCACCGCGAGCGCGCCGACAGCCGTCTCCGGCACGAAAAAACGTACCTTCACATTTTGAGGCGGAAGCAGTTGCACGACAGGATTGCCCGCTTGTACCCACTCGCCGACGCGATACAGCGTGTCGTAGATGAGACCCGCGCGAGGTGCCGCGACACGCTTTTGGTCGACTCGCCATTGTGCTTGCGCGAGCGCTGCCTGTGCCGCATCGACCTGCTCGGCCTGCGCGCGAACCTGCTTGTCGCGGCTCGGCAGACGCGCCACTGCTATCTGGCTTCGCAGTTCGCGAACCTGAGCCGCGGTTGTTGCGGCGGACGTGCGGGAATTGTCGAGCTGCTGCAGCGAAATGCCGCCCGCGCGAAACTGGGCTTCATCTCGTGCGAACTGAAGCGCGGCCGTGCGCGCCTGCGCGGCAGCTTGCGCCAGCTGTGCCTTGGTCACATCGACCTCGGGCGGCCGTTTGCCCGTTTGCAGATCGGCAAGTTGCGCGCGGGCCGCAGCTAGCTGGTGCTCTGCTTGCTGCAATGCAGCCGTTTCGTCAATCGATTCGAGCGCGAAAAGCGGGGTGTCGGCTGCAACCGTTTGCCCTCGCCGAACCGAGAGCAGCGTGAGCGTGCCGGATTGCGAGGACGAAAGATAGACGAATTCGCCTTCGACATAACCCTGATACGTAGCGGTGTTGCGGCTACCGTCGCCGGGCTGTCCGCATCCGGCTATCGCTGCGATGACGCACGACGATGAAAAAAGCGCGACGATGCGCGAGCGGTCGAAAAGCCGCATTTGAGAGCCCATGCAGCCCGCTCGGCGAAGCATTCGATGCTTCGGTGACGGTGCGGGACGGGTGCTCATCACGTACGCTAATTCGCGAGTTAGTTACTTGCGAAGAGAGACCTTTCCAACAAAGCCCGGGTGCCAAGCCAGGTAACGCTCATTTTTCAGCTTTTTCTCGATGTTTTCGCGACAAATTGCGTAGGCACATGCTGAGTCTGTTCGCTTCCGCACTTGGGGCACGGCGGACGAGCGGAGTCATGTTCGGCGATATGTTCGACACGCTCGAACGTTTCGCCGCATTTTTCGCATCGATATTCGTAAGTAGGCATGGCAGTCCTCCGGGGTCGATTCTGCACATGCTCCTTAGTATGGTTCGTGGCGAGGCGAACCCAATATTGCAATGAACCCGCATTGCGGGTGCCGGGTGCCGGGAGCCGGGTACGTCGCATCTTTGATCGGCGCCCCGCCTAATCGGCGCCGGCTAGGGCAGGGCCGAAGGGAGCCTGCCAGAAAGAATGCGGAAAGAATGCAGCTAAGTGGACTGCCTGCGTTCGATCGCTTTCACGAGCGTATGCAGCACACGGTTCACGGGCGTTGGAACGCCCCGCGCCTCGCCGCGCTGCATCACGTATCCATTGAGATGATCGATTTCGGTGCGCTTGTTGCGCGCGACATCCTGAGCGGTAGACGAATACTGCCCGGGCATTGTTTCCGCAATCCTGCGTACGGCAACCTCGGCATCGCCCGACACGGTGACACCGTCTGCCTTTGCCACGGCCAGGCATTCCGCGACAATGTCGCGCATGACGTCGGTCACGCCGGCGCATTGGACGAGCTTTCCATAGGGAAGTTGCGCGATCGCCGACATCGCGTTGTATGCGCAATTTACGACGAGCTTCGCCCATAGCGCGCCACGGACGTTGTCCGAAATTTCTGTGGGGATGCCCGCGTCGATCAGTGTTCGTGCGATTTCGGTGGCGGAGCTCGACGGCTCGATGACGAGCTCGCCGCGCCCGTGGTGCAAGACGTGCCCGGCGCTCACCATCTCTGTGGCGACATACACGACCGCCGCGGCAACTTCCTGCGGGACGTGGGTGCGCAGACGATCCGCGTTGTCCACACCGTTCTGCAACGTCAGCAGTACCGTGTCCGGGAGCAGAAAGGGTTTGAGTTCGGCAGCAGCGCTTTCGGTGTCGGTGGACTTCACGCAGAACAGCACAAGCTTTGCGCCTTGGGCGGCGCTGGCTTGCGTGCTTGCCGAAAGCGGGATGTGCTCGTC
>JAXDQB010000341.1:0-5701 GCA_034668065.1 Paraburkholderia sp. | reverse complement strand
CAATGAGCATCGTCTTGCGTCGCTTTCGTCGGCGCTGCTTTCGAGCGGGCACCATGCCTGGCGCGCGGCGCCGATGCTCGCGGACGACGAGCCCGTCGGCGGTTCGGCGCCCGCCGCGGCACACGCGCCCGAGGTGCCCGAAGGGCGCGAAGTGCGCAATCCGGCTGATCATCGGGATCTCGTCGGCACCGTCGTAGAAGCGACGCGCAAGGATGTCGATGCCGCACTCGTCAACGCCGTTGCGGCCGCGCCGATTTGGCAGGCAACGCCCGTCGCGGCGCGTGCCGATTGCCTCGCCCGCGCAGCCGATCTGATCGAAGCACAGATGCATACGCTAATGGGGCTCATCGTGCGCGAGGCCGGCAAGTCGCTGCCGAACGCGATTTCGGAAATACGCGAAGCCGTCGATTTCCTGCGCTACTACTCGGCGCAAATCCGCGGCGAGTTCTCTAACGACACGCACCGGCCGCTTGGCCCTGTCGTCTGCATCAGTCCGTGGAACTTCCCGCTTGCAATTTTCACCGGCCAGGTCGCCGCTGGCCTTGCTGCCGGCAATACAGTGCTCGCGAAGCCGGCCGAGCAAACGCCGCTGATCGCTGCGCAGGCCGTGCGCATCTTGCGTGAGGCGGGCGTGCCGGCAGGCGCCGTCCAATTGCTGCCCGGCGACGGCGAAACCGTCGGCGCGGCGCTCGTCGCCGACGCCCGCACACGCGGTGTCATTTTCACGGGCTCGACGGAAGTCGCACGCCTCATCGACAAGACGCTTGCCAACCGCCTCGACCCGGACGGCAAGCCGATCCCGTTGATTGCCGAGACGGGCGGCCAGAACGCGATGATCGTCGACTCGTCGGCGCTTGCCGAGCAGGTCGTCGGGGACGTCCTGCAGTCCGCGTTCGACTCGGCCGGCCAGCGCTGTTCGGCGCTGCGCGTGCTCTGCCTGCAGGAGGAAGTTGCGCAGCGCACGCTTACGATGCTCAAGGGCGCGATGCACGAGCTTTCGATCGGCAATCCGGATCGTCTTTCGACCGACGTCGGCCCGGTCATCGACATCGAAGCCAAGCGCACGATTGACGCGCACATCGCGGCGATGCGCGAGAAGGGCCGCGCGGTGGTGCAGCTTCCGCTCTCCGAGGCCTGTGCGCACGGCACGTTTGTCGCGCCGACGCTGATTGAGATCGACAGCTTCGCCGAGATCAAGCGCGAGGTGTTCGGCCCGGTGCTGCATGTCATGCGGTTTCGCCGCAGCGAGTTGGACCCGCTGCTCGAGCAAATTCGCGCGACAGGGTATGGGCTCACGCTCGGCATTCATACGCGCATCGACGAGACGATCGCGCACGTCGTCAGCCGCGCGCATGTCGGCAACGTCTACGTCAACCGCAACGTGATCGGCGCGGTGGTCGGCGTACAGCCATTCGGCGGCGAGGGGCTTTCGGGCACCGGGCCGAAGGCGGGTGGTCCGCTCTACCTGCAGCGCTTGCTTGCCAAGCGTCCGTCCGGCTTGCCGAAGTCGCTTGCGGCCTCGCTCGTTGGCGACACCGAGGCGGCCGGGAAGAGTGGGAGCAGCGGTGGAAACAGCGGCGGAAGTAGCGGCGGCAACAGCAGCGCCGGGATGCTGACGCCGCGTGCCGCGCTCGTTGCGCTGCGCGACTGGCTCATCGCGGAGCGCGAGCCCGCGCTTGCCGCGCGCTGCGACGGTTATCTGTCGAACCTGCCACTCGGCGTGACCGTCATGCTTCCCGGACCAACCGGCGAACGCAATACGTATACCTTGAGCGCCCGCGGCACGGTATGCTGCGTGCCGTCAACTGCGAGCGGCGCGCGGGCGCAGATGGCGGCTGTGCTGGCAACGGGCAACCGGGCATTGTTCACGAGCGCGGCCGGGGAGGCGCTCGTCGCCGCGCTGCCCGAGCAGCTGAAGCCTTTTGCGAGCGCGCAGCCGGGCACCACCAATACGGCGTTCGACGCGGTCCTTTTCGAAGGCGACAGCGACGAGCTGCTCGCGCTCGTGAAGGAAATCGCGAAACGTCCCGGGCCGATCGTATCGGTGCAGGGCGTGGCGACGAATGCGCTCGCGCACGGTAGCGAGGACTATGCGCTGGAGCGGCTCTTGACGGAGCGCTCGGTCAGTGTGAATACGGCTGCGGCAGGCGGGAATGCCAATTTGATGACGATCGGCTGAGCGATCCTCGCCGATGGTTTCGAAAAGTGGACGCGGTATGGTGAACCCGGAGCCGCTCCATCTACCTTTGTACCTAGGAGAAGCTATGGAAAAGAAGATGAAGCAGCTGGCCGGTGCAACGCTTGTTGCGGCGATGACGCTGGCGGGGACCGCACACGCGCAGCAAGCCGAAGACGTGAAGATTGGCTTTGCCGGCCCGATGACGGGTGCGCAGGCGCATTACGGGAAGGACTTTCAAAACGGCGTGACGCTGGCGATCGAGGAAATGAACGCGAAGAAGCCAGTCATCGGCGGCAAGCCGGTTCGCTTCGTACTCGATTCGGCTGACGATCAGGCCGACCCGCGCACCGGCACGACGGTTGCGCAAAAGCTCGTCGACGACGGCATCAAAGGCATGCTCGGCCACTTCAATTCGGGCACGACGATTCCCGCTTCACGCATCTATGCCAACGCGGGCATTCCCGAAATTGCGATGGCGACGGCGCCCGAGTACACGCAGCAGGGCTTTAAGACGACCTTCCGCATGATGACCTCGGATACGCAGCAAGGCTCGGTGGCCGGCACGTTTGCGGCGAAGAAGCTCGGCAAGAAAAAAATTGCCGTCATCGACGATCGCACGGCCTACGGCAAGGGGCTCGCCGAGCAGTTCGCCAAGGCGGCGAAGGCGGCCGGCGCGACGATCGTCGATCGCGAATACACGAATGACAAGGCTGTCGATTTCAAGTCGATCCTGACGAAACTCAAGGGCGTCAACCCGGATCTGATTTACTACGGCGGCGCAGATTCGCAGGCGGCACCGATGGTCAAGCAGATGAAGACGCTCGGCATCAAGGCGCCGTTGATGGGGGGCGAGATGGTTCACACGCCCACCTTCATCAGCATTGCCGGCGACGCGGCGAACGGCACGATCGCCTCGCTCGCCGGCCTGCCGCTCGACAAAATGCCCGGCGGCAACGATTACGTCGAGAAGTACAAGAAGCGCTTTAACGACGACGTGCAGACCTATTCACCGTATGCTTACGACGGCGCAATGGCGATGTTCGATGCGATGAAGAAAGCGAATTCGACGGATCCGGCGAAGTATCTTCCGTTCCTCGCGAAGACCGACTTGAAGGGAGTCACCACGACGAATCTCGCGTACGATTCCAAGGGCGATCTGAAAAACGGCGGTATCACTCTGTACAAGGTGGTCGACGGCAAATGGACGACGCTCGAAAGCGTCGGCGGCAAGTGACGTGATGGCTTGGCGCCTTCTTGCCTGAGCGTTGCGCTTCGGCGCTTGGCCTCGCGTTGCGCATGCGGCGCGAGGCCAGAGACGGCGAGTCCGACACCTGCTATACCCGCTTAACCGATCGGCTTCACTGATCGGCTTCACCGCTTCACCCGCCACCCAAGGCAAAAGCCCTGCGGACTTCGCCCCGGCGGGGCAATTTTTTATTCCCGCGCGGCCAACGCACGGCATCCGCTATCCGACGTGTGTGCGTTTGCCCGGCGACGACACCGTCTCCATCGCCGCCAAGCCTTGCACAATGCCGCAGGCGTCCACCGAGCGCGCCCCCGTGCATTGCTCGCGCAAGTCCACGAGTTGCGCTTTCAATTGTTGCAGCTCGGCCAGGCGCGCGTCGACGTGGCCGATATGTTCGCCGAGTAGCGCGTCGATAGATGAGCACCGGTCCGCCGGATGATCGATCAAACGCAGCAGCTTGCGGATCTCGTCGTGCGTCATGTCGAGCGCACGGCAATTGCGGATGAAGCGCAGCCGTTCGGTGTGCTCGCTCGTGTAGTTGCGATAGTTCGCTTCGGTGCGCTGCGCGCCGGGCAGCAAGCCCTCTTTTTCGTAGAAGCGGATCGTTTCGGGCGTACAGCAGGCGGCTTTTGCTAGCTCGCCGATTTTCATGGCGGCACCCTATTCGGATGGAAGAACCGTTGAAGGGACGTTGACCTTGAAGTGGCTTCAAGGTGTTAACTCTACTCCATCGTTCAAATCCCGGAAGCCGTCATGTCCGAATCGCATTGTCATCACGACGGCGCCTGCTGCGCGACGGTCGAGACCATCGAGACCACTGCGCCGCTGCCTCGGGCCGGGGTTGCACCGGAGGGCGTGAAGACGTCGATTCGGATCATGCAAATGGATTGCCCGACGGAGGAGGCGCTGATTCGCAGCAAGCTGGGTGGGATGGCGGTGGTTGTCGGCATGGAATTCAACCTGATGCAGCGAGTGTTGACGGTCGTTCATAAACCCGGCGCACGTGACCAGATTTTCGAGGCCATCCGCTCGCTCGGGTTTATTCCGGAATTGCCCGGTGCCAAGGCCGGCCCCGCTCAGAGCGGCTCGGTGGGGCCGGCACACCGCCGGTGGTTGATCGCTGTGGCGGGCATGGCGGCGCTGGCGTCCGAAGCCGCGGGATGGTTCGTAACACCTTTTTGGATAGCCGGCGCGCTCGCCGGCTTCGCGGTTGCGTTGTCGGGTTTCGATACGTATCGCAAGGGCTGGATCGCGCTTCGCAACGGCAACCCGAACATTAACGCGTTGATGAGCATCGCGGTGACGGGCGCAATGGCACTCGGCCAGTGGCCGGAGGCGGCAATGGTCATGGTGTTGTTCTCCGCCGCCGAACTGATTGAGGCCAAGTCGCTCGATCGAGCACGCCACGCCATCGAAGGGCTCATGAGTCTGGCTCCGGATACGGCACACGTGCAGCAGGCCGACGGCAGCTGGCGCAGCGTAGACGCGCGCGGCGTGGTGCTTGGCGCACTCGTGCGTGTCCAGCCCGGCGAGCGCATCGCGCTTGACGGGGAGATCGTCGAAGGGCGCTCGACGATCAACGAGGCCGCGATCACGGGGGAGAGCCTGCCGGTGGATAAGGCTCTCGGCGATGCGGTTTTTGCGGGCACCGTCAACGAGACCGGCTCGTTTCATTACCGCGTGCGCGCCGTAGCCGCCGAGACGACCCTCGCTCGCATCATTCACGCCGTCGCAGAGGCCCAGGACAAGAAGGCGCCGACGCAGCGTTTCGTCGACCGCTTTGCGCGCGTTTATACGCCGATCGTTATCGCGCTTGCGGTGATGGTGGCCGTCGTGCCGCCGCTTGCGCTCGACGGCGCCTGGCGCGATTGGATCTATCGTGCGCTTGTCCTGCTGGTCATCGCCTGCCCGTGCGCGCTCGTCATTTCGACGCCCGTCGCGATTGTCAGCGGTCTCGCCGCGGCGGCGCGGCGCGGGATCCTCATCAAGGGCGGCGTTTATCTCGAAGCGGGGCACAAACTGCGTTGGCTTGCGCTCGACAAAACAGGCACGATTACGCAAGGCAAACCCGTGCAGACCGATTTTGAAGTTTTCGACGATGTCGATGTCGATGCGGCATGTTGTCTGCGTCTTGCAGCGAGCCTCGGGGGCCGTTCGGATCACCCGGTCTCGCGTGCCGTCGCCGCGGGAGGGCGGGCGGCCGAGGTAAGCGAACTCTTGGCCGTAACGGATTTCGAGGCGCTGCCGGGGCGCGGCGTAACGGGCAGCATCGATGG
>JAXDQB010000340.1:0-7267 GCA_034668065.1 Paraburkholderia sp. | reverse complement strand
TGCCGCTGGCCGCGCCTGTTACGACCGCAGTCTTACCGCTCAAACTGGTATTCAACGAGGACATTCAGTATCTCCATTGAGTCGAGCACAATGACACCATGGCGCGTGATACCCGGCAACCTATCCTGACGTCGTATAACTTTCGGCATACTCCCGTGCCACGGTGGCCTTCGCTATTGTGCACGAACGGCTTGGGTTGCGGCAGATCCGCTGCGCACAGGTTCGCTCGTCCGTTCGCGTACAATTACGCGCCCGCCGGCTGCCTCGACCGTAGCTCCGTCGCGTCGCGGCACGCGCCCTCCCCTTTTTCCTGCCGATTTCCATGCTCAGCTATCGTCATGCGTTTCACGCCGGCAACCACGCCGATGTTCTCAAGCACGCAGTGGTCGTGCAGTTGCTGCGCCATCTCGGACAAAAAGAGAAGCCGTACTGGTACATCGATACTCACGCGGGCGCGGGCGTGTATTCGCTTACGGAAGGTTACGCTGCGAAAACGGCCGAGTTCGAAACGGGTATAGGAAGACTTTGGCACCGCACCGACCTCCCAGCGGCGCTCGCCCATTACGTCGAGCAGGTGAGTGCCCTGAACCCCGACGGGCAATTGCGCTTCTATCCGGGGTCGCCGTATTTGGCTTGGCGCTTGATGCGCCCGCAGGATCGCGTGCGCCTCTTCGAATTGCACACAACCGAAATCGAGATCCTGCAGCACAACTTTCGCGATGCGGGCCGTCGCGCGATGCTTTATGCCGGCGACGGCTTCGACGGAATCAAAGCGCTATTGCCGCCGCCACCGCGCCGTGCCCTCGTGCTGATCGATCCCTCGTTCGAAGACAAGCGTGACTATGCCCGTACCCTCACGTGCGTCGAAGAGAGCCTCAAGCGCTTTGCGACCGGCGTCTACGCGATCTGGTATCCGCAGGTAGCGCGTGGCGAATCGCAGCGGTTTCCGGAGCAACTTAAGCGGCTGCAACCGACCAATTGGCTACACGTGACGCTCACCGTCAGCCACCCGCCTGCTGACGGATTCGGCCTTTACGGAAGCGGCATGTTCATCGTGAACCCACCGCATACGCTGGCCGCAATGATGAAAGAGGCGCTGCCCTACCTTGCCGATGCATTGGGACAAGACGACGCGGCCCAATTCAAGGTTGAGTCTCGCAACGCCTAGCGCTCACTGCCCCGTTGCGGGGTGGGTGCGAAGCTCGGTCAGTGACGCGGAAGCGCCGACTGGCAGCGCGATGTAGGGCGAGACGATGATTGCCGGCTGCTGCGCTTCGCCCGCCGCGGCGCCGTGCTTGGCCGATCCGATCGACGCACGAGCCAATGGCGCACTTTGCAAGATCTCGCCGCGCTGTCCGTCTCGGATACCGGTTTGCGTATCGAGAACCACGGATTTGCGCTCGGAGTCCGCGAGAGCAGGCTGAGAAATAGCGGGAAGAGAGAAAATTGCAGCCGCAACAAGCCACGCTGGCGCGCAAAGGCTCGGAAACGCGCAAATCTGAAAGGCTGAGCGCATGAACAGTCATCCTTGGGTACGCGATGGTGCAAGCGATTCGCTCACCTTAGCGTGACAGGCGTGTTCGCGCTAGTAGCAACAGCCGAGTAGAGAGGGAACAGGTGAAAACGCGAGCGAAGCTCGTTCAATCGAGCTTCGCTCAGTGCCTGCTGCCGCAAGAACGGTGGCAGAACGAGCGAGATGGCGCTGAAAAGCGCTTTCAGTGCATGTAGCCACTGTTTTCGAGCGCGCGCAGGCGCCGCTCGAGGTCAAAGACATCCGCGGAGGTAGCAAGATAGGCGTCACGGCGGCTGCGTTCGGCCGAGTCGAACCAGTTGGTGATTTTTTCGAGGATGTAGGCAAACATGAGATTCTCCAATTTTGGGCGTACCCGCCGGTGCGACCACAGGGTTCCACCTAGAGGTTAACCCCATTATAGGGAAATCCCTGATCCTCGCCCAGTGAAATGCTCGAATGACGGGCATTCCGGCTTGGAATGGTGCATGTCAGTCTCGGAAAATCCGGCTCAAACGCACCATTCAAGTGCAGCATTCGCGGGCGGCTTGGGTCGATCCGCAGCCGAGCCCGGGCGCCGCCCCCGCCGAAAGACCATCGAGAATCGGACAATCCGGGCGCCCGTCTCCATGGCAATGCTCGGCGAGGTGCGCGAGGGTGTCGCGCATTTCCGTGAGCTCGGCGATACGCTGATCGAGTTCCGCGATGTGCTCGAGCGCGATGGACTTGACCTCCGAGCTCGCTCTTGATCGGTCCTGCCAAAGGGTCAGCAGCTTGCGAATGTCGTCTACGAGGAAGCCCAGCCGGCGCGCCTGCCGGATAAAACGCAAGATATGGACTTCTGCACCACCGTAAACACGATAGCCCGCCTGGGTTCGCGCTTTGGGTGCGAGCAAGCCGACACTTTCGTAGTAGCGGATCATTTTTGCCGTCACGCCCGAGGCGCGGGCGGCTTCTCCGATATTCATAAGGCACTCCCTGTTGCACGACAGAGCGTATACCTTGCCACTGTGGCAACGTATACGCTTTTGAACAAGCGGCATCGAGACCGATCCTTCGCTGCATCGGTCTGCCGCTGCAATGCCCCTATCCATAAAGAAGAGAAGGACATCAGATGATCGAGTTTCAAGTAGAAGGCATGAGTTGCCAACATTGCGTGACAGCCGTCACCAGGGCGGTCCAGGCACTCGACCCGGACGCGCGCGTGCAAGTCGAGTTGCAAAGCGGGCGCGTACAGGTCGAATCGAAACAGAAGGCCGACGCGCTCAGCACGGCAATCGCCGATGCGGGGTATACGGTCAACAGCGCGGTCAACGGCGTCTGATGCGCAGGGAGTTCAGGGTTGCGGTGATCGGGGCGTCCGGCCTCGTCGGTCGCGCCTTGATGCGCGAAATTTCGGGGTGTGCCGACTGGCTGGTTGTCGGTACAGCGCATCGTCGCGCCAACGGTCGCACTGCCGCTCTCGATATTCGCGACGCCGCTGCAATCGATGCGTTCATTGCCCAATGCGCGCCTGACGCAATCGTCATTGCCGCAGCCGAGCGCCGGCCGGACGTCTGCGAACGCGATCCCGCACATGCACGCGCATTGAACGTCGACGCCGTGCGGACCATCGCCGAGGCAGCGCACCGGCGCCACACCTGGGTGCTCTCGATTTCGACCGATTACGTTTTCGACGGAACGCGGCCTGCGTATCGGATCGACGATCCACCTTGCCCGATCAACGCATATGGCCGCAGCAAGCTCGAGGGAGAGTATGCACTCGAGCAAGCAACGGACCTTGGCTGCGTCCTGCGACTGCCGCTGCTGTTCGGACATATCGTCGATTGGCACGAATCTGCGGTGACGAGCCTCGTACCGGCAGTCGCCGCCTCGGCCACGCCAAACGCGCCGGCGGCCGTTATGGACGCCTGGGCGATCCGCTATCCCACGTTCACGAGCGATGTTGCGTACGTCATTCGACAAATGCTTGAACGCCATGCGGCGGGAGAGACGCTTTGCGGCGTCGCACATTGGTCGGGTGCCGAGCCGATGACCAAGTTTGAGATCGCGACGCGAATCGCTCGCGCGCTCGATGTCTGTGCACGCATCGAGCCGCAATATGCGAGCACCGAAGCAACGCCCCGGCCACACGATTGCCACCTGGATTCGAGCCGGCTCGAGACGCTTGGGATCGGCCGGCGTACGCCCTTCGACACGGCACTGAAAACCGTAATCGATGCCTTTGCCTTGTCTGCCGCAATAAAAACTGCACGACGCGACGAGTAAGCCAGCGACTTTGCCTAAATTTCCCTTTACCACCCGGCATGCGAGAGTATTGGACTGCTTTTAACGGATCCACTACCCTTGCGCATCTCTTTACAAGCGTCGCGACAAAGATGTTATCGGCTTTGCAGATTCTATTGCCCGTATTCGGCTTGGTAGCAGCAGGTTTTGCCTGCAGGAAAAGCGCGACGCTCGGCCCGACGGCCGCATCGGAACTGAATCGATTTGTCGTCTGGCTTGCGCTTCCCGCCCTGCTCTTCGACACGATGGCTCACGCGTCATGGCAGCAGCTGTACCAGCCCGCCTTTGTCATGACGTTCGCGCTGTCCTGCGCGATCGTATTCGTCTTCGTGCTGGCCTTGAGAATGGCGGCGGGCCGGGGGTTGGCGGACGCGAGTGTCGACGCGATTGCCGCTTCCTACCCGAATACCGGCTATATCGGTTTTCCGCTTTGCCTGCTTGCATTCGGCCAAGCGAGTCTCACGCCCACGACAATTGCAACGATTCTCGTGGCCTGCGTTCTTTTCGCGGGCGCAATCGTGCTGATCGAGATCAGCGCCCAGAGAAACGAGCAAAGCGGATGGAGACTGCTGCTGAAAGTGATGGGCTCGCTGGCGCGCAACCCGCTGATCGCCTCTCCGATCGCCGGCGTCGCAGTTGCGGGTCTGCATGTAACGCTCCCCCCCGGCATTGAGACGTTCCTCAAACTCCTAGCCGCGGCGGCGAGCCCTTGCGCACTGGTCAGCCTTGGCCTTTTCCTGGCAGAGAAACGCCCGTCGACCGTTCCGGCGTCATGGAGCGCATTGATGCTGTCGGGAATAAAGTTATTGGTTCAGCCGGCATTGACCTGGTGGCTCGCCGTGCGTGTGTTCGCGCTGCCGACGGTGCTCGCCCAAACCGCCGTTGTGCTGGCCGCCCTGCCTACCGGCACCGGGCCGTACATGCTGGCGCAGTTTTACGGGCGCGAGGCGTCCGTCACTTCGCGCACGATCCTGCTGTCGACGCTCGGCTCGCTGGTCTCGCTGTCGATTTTGCTGGCGTATGTCCGTCACTGACGATGAGCGTTGTCGCTTGAGCAACCTCGACCGAAGCGGCCGCGCCCGGCCTAAACTCCGATTGGAATCAGATTCAATCGACTCAGTTGAGCCAGTACATCATGCAGGTATCGACAGGACTTAGCGCGCAAGTAGCCGCGGGCATTTCACCGCCGGCTTGCACCACTTCATGGACTGCATCTCGCGCATACGGACTGCTGCCATAGACGACCACCGCAAAGCACATCAATCCGAACAGGGTAACCAGCGAGAACGCGATTTTCTCAAATACTTTCATCCAATGAACTCAGCCGGTATCCCAAAGTGGGCAAATGATACCATCGGCTAGGGTTATCACCTAGGTAGTTCTACCTATACCTAGGTTTTATTCGATGAATTTGCGTGGGGCTCGCCGGAAGAATCGGCGAGCATGCAAGACGCGCGTTATTGCGGCAAAGGCGGCTGACGCAAGTGCACGCCAACGATGCGCCGCGTACACAGCACGGCGGCGCCCACCACAAGGAAGTCGATGCCGAATCCCAGATGGATCGCATGCACGATGGCGCTTTGAGCGCCGGCAAGCGCTGCATGGTTACCCTCGCCCGCAACGACACGGGTCAGGCTGCGGGACACCAGCGTGCCGATCGTGGCGGTTCCAAGCATGCCGCCCACCATCCGGGTGGACTGGATCAGCGCGGTTGTAATGCCAAACCGCGCCCGCCCGCTCAGCTCCTGGGCAAAGACGTTCAGGTTGTTGAAGATGAAGCCGAGCCCGACGCCTGCCGCACCCATCGAGACCGCGCCCAACAGATGCGGGCTCGAGCTGCCGAGCAACGTCGTGCCGAGGCAGCCCACACCGATCAAGGCAAAACCGATGGTGACAATCGTCATCGGCGAACGCAGACGCGTAACGATGCGCGTATTCACAAAGCTGCCGAGTGCGAGGCACACGGGTAGCGGCGTGACCGCAATTCCCGCGGCCTGCGGCGTCATGCCGAAACCGGTTTGCAGCAGCAACGGCGCAAAGAACAGCAGCGAAAACATCGCGAAACCGGCGGCAAACGAAAGCAGGAACAGCAGCACAAGGTTGCGGTCGGCGAAAAGATCGATCGGCAACAATGGCTGCGCATGACGCTTTTCCCACTGGTACAACAAGATGCATGACCCGATAGCAATTGCGCCAAGCATCAATATGGACGAGCCAAGCCCCTCGGCGGGCAGCCGCTCTATCGCCATTTGCAGCGACGCGAGCAGGATGGACAACAACGCTGCGCCCGTCCAATCTATTGTCGTGCGCTGCCTGCCGCCGTGCGCGATGCGGGGCAAATACCGAATCACGCAATAGAGGCCGGCAATTCCGACCGGCAGGTTGACGAGAAATGTCGCGCGCCACCCATAGACCGCGCTCAGAAACCCGCCTAGAAACGGCCCGGCTGCGGTGGCAATGCCATAGGAACCTGCCATCACGACCTGCCATCGCACACGGGCATGCGGATCGGGAAACAGATCGGGAATCGATGCAAATGCGGTACCGACCATCATCCCGCCGCCGATGCCCTGCAGTGCCCGCGCGAACACGAGCACCTGCGCATTGGGGGCGAGCCCGCATAGCGCGGATGCAACTGTGAATGTGGTGATTGCCGCAATCACGAAACTCTTGCGGCCGAAGTAATCGCCGAGGCGGCCGAAGATCGGAACCGAGACGACAGACGCAAGCAAATAGACGCTCGCAATCCATGCGTAAAATTGGGCGCCTTTCAAATCGGCAACGATGGAAGGCAGCGCGGTGCTGACTACCGTCTGATCGAGTGCAACGAGCGCGTTGACGAAGCCGATACCCAGCATCGCCAACAATGATTCACGGAATGAGCGAACGGCGGACGCGCTCCGGGGCGCAAAACGGTCTTCACCACGCTCCATTAGTGCCTCCGAGCTCGTTTTTGACCGTTTTTGCCCGTTTGCGACCGTTTGAGATCTTCCCGATTGGCACGGTCTTGCCAAGCACGGTCAGTCCACGTGCGCCCCCGGGGAGTCGAAATAAAAATTCGAATGCAACTGGCGATACAGCCATAATTTGCGTCGAGTCGGGAAGATATGGTGATTTCTGTCAATAACGAACCATTATCCCAGATTTACCCATGCTCGGCCGAGCTTGCGCAAACGCAGCTACTTTATGCAACGGGCGCCATTGCTAAAAACGGATTAGCCGGCGGGCCGCGGGCGCATGCGACTCGTCGGCTTGAATCAAAGCGGTTTCGCGCTTCAGTACGCCTTGTACGGGAGGAACTTGCCGGACAGCACCACCTGTACGCGATCGCCCTTTGGATCCTGTTCTCGCTGAATATCCATCGAGAAGTCGATCGCACTCATGATGCCGTCACCGAACTCCTCGTGAATGAGCTCCTTGATCGTCGTGCCATAGACGCTGACGATTTCGTACCAACGATAAATCAACGGG
>JAXDQB010000339.1:0-3014 GCA_034668065.1 Paraburkholderia sp. | reverse complement strand
GCTACTGCAGCGGGGGGCATCGAAAGTCGACATGGCGGCCGTCTATGAATTGAAGGTCCTGCTCCATATTGTGAAATCGGAGAATGCGCAAGCCATCGACAGCGCGCTCGCGTGCTTGAAGCTGTTCAACATCGACATCCCGGCGCACCCAAGCTGGGAACAGGTTCAGGCCGAATACGAGACTGTCTGGCGCAGCCTGGAAGGCCGCCCGATCGAGGACCTGATCGACTTGCCGCTGATGCAGGATCCCGAATTGGAGGCCGCCACGCGTTTGTTGTGCTCGCTTTCAAACTCAGCCTACGTTACCGATCGAAATCTCTTTTGTTTGGAACTGTGCCGCACCTTGAATCTTAGTATGCGGCACGGCGTGAACGGCGCTTCCGCGCACGCCTGTGGCTACCTCGGGTTCAGCCTCGGACCGGTTTTTCAGCGTTACCCCGAGGGATTTCGTCTCGCCAAGCTCGGATGCGACCTGGTCGAAAAACATGGCTTCCTCGAGTATCGAGCGAAGGTTCAGGATGCGGCGGCAATCGCCGCGTTCTGGACGCATTCGTTGGCGACCGCGATCGATTTCGTCCGGGCGTCCATTCGCACCGCAGTCGGGACGGGGGACCCACCCTACGCGTGCTACGGCATGCTTCATATCGTCATGCTCCTTCTCCTGCGGAACGATCCGCTCGATGCGGTGTGGCGCGAGTCGGAGATTGCTCTCGACTTCGTGCGAAAGGCCAAGTTCCGCGACATTGCAGCCATCATCGTAAGCCAGCAACGCTTCATGGCAACCATGCAGGGCCGCACCGCAAACTTCTCGACTTTCACTGACGGTCAATTCGACGAAGCGTCGTTCGAGGCCCTGCTGACCGAGGACCGGCAGCCCACCATGATCTGCTGGTACTGGATCTCGAAAGGGAAAGCACGGTTCCTGTCGGGAGACTACGCCGAGGCGCTCGCGGCGGCCGACCAGGCGAAAGCACTGCTCTGGTCCTCGACCGCCCATTTGCCTCTGCTCGACTATTACTACTACACCGCGCTTACTGTAGCGGCGCTCTACAAGGACGCCTATGCCGACGAGCGCAATGGTTGGCGCGATCGGCTGGCGGTCCACGAGGCGCAGCTGCGCGAGTGGGCCGACAACTATCCACCGACGTTCGCCGACAAGCACATCCTGGTGTCGGCCGAGATCGCCCGTGTCGAAGAGCGAGACGCCGATGCCATGCGCCTGTACGAAGAGGCCATTCGAGCTGCGCGCGAGAACGGCTTCGTCCAGAACGAAGGCATCGCGCATGAGCTTGCGGCGGGATTCTATGCTGCGCGCGGGGCAACGACCCCAGTACGCGCCCATCTTGACGAAGCGCGCAGCTGTTTTGCGCGCTGGGGCGCGCACGGCAAGGTCAGGCAACTCGCCGCGCGCATGCCGCCCTTGCGCGAAGCGTCGGCGTCATCGATGACATCACGTGCCGGCACTTCGCCCGGCGACGGCGCGCAACTGGATCTGCCGTCGGTGGCAAAGGCCGCGCAGGCGATCTCCGGCCAGATCGTGCTGGAGGACTTGATCGATACACTGATGCACATTTTGCTGGAAACTGCCGGAGCGCAGACCGGCCAGCTGCTGCTCGCACGCAACGAGCGTCTGGTTCTCGCGGCCGAAGCGAGCGTGGAGCAGCAGACAATTCAGGTGCTGCAGCACCTGAATCAGGAACCGCCCGCTTCGGCACCGCCGGGGTCAGCAACGCCCAAACCCGCGTTACCGATCTCCATCGTCAATTACGTCCAGCGCTGCCAGGAGCGGGTGCTGCTGGACGATGCGACGCAATCAAACCCCTTTTCGGGAGATGACTATGTGGCCCGCCGCCAGCCGAAGGCGGTGTTGTGCCTGCCGCTTTTGCGGCGTTCCGACTTGATCGGCGTGTTGTATCTGGAGAACAATCTGGCCACGCATGCGTTTCCCCCCGAACGCGTGACCGTGCTTGAACTGCTGGCCTCGCAGGCCGCGATCACTCTTGAGAACGCGCTTTTGTACCGCGATCTCGCAGAACGCGAAGCGAGGATCCGGCGCCTCGTCGACGCCAACATTGTCGGCATTATTATCTGGGGCCTGGCAGGCGAGATCTTCGAAGCCAATGACGCATTTCTGCGTATGGTTGAATACGATCGTAACGATCTTCTGTCGGGGCATGTGCGCTGGACGGACCTCACGCCGCCCGAATGGCTCGAGTGCGACAAACGAGAGTGGTTGCCCGCGCTCAAGGAGACGAGGACATTACTGCCTTTCGAGAAAGAGTACTTCAGGAAGGACGGCAGCCGTGTGCCGGTGCTCATTGGCATGGCGATGCTTGAAGAGCATGGGACCCAGGGTGTTGCTTTCGTGCTCGATCTGAGCGAGCGCAAACGAGCGGAAGCGGAAGCACGCGAAAGCGAGCGGCGCTACCGCGAGGTGCAGATGGAGCTTGCGCACGCGAACCGCGCCGCGACGATGGGACAGCTCACCGCCTCGATTGCCCATGAGATCAAGCAGCCGATTGGCGCGGCGGCGGCCAACGCTGCGGCCGCCTTACGCTGGCTCGGCGCCCGGCCGTCGAATGTCGATGAGGCCACGCAGGCGCTTGAGCGAATCGTCCATGCCTCGATGCGTGCGGGCGACATCATTGGGCGGATTCGTGATCTCATCAAGAAAGCGCCCCCTCGTCAGGAGAGCGTCGACATCAACGAGGCAGCGCGTGAAGTGATCGAGCTCACGTGTGGCGAAGCCGCGAAGTACGGTATCGCCGTGCAGACAGTACTCGACGAGCGTTTGCCGACGGTGCGAGGAGACCGCGTCCAATTGCAACAAGTGATGCTCAACCTGATCGTCAACGCCATCGAAGCCATGAGCGCGACGAACGAGGGAGCACGCGTGTTGCTGGTTACCACGACCACAGCCAGTAAGGGTGTATCGATCGCCGTGTCGGACACTGGTCCGGGACTGCCCGCCGATGCGATCAACCGCGTCTTCGATCCGTTTTATACGACCAAGG
>JAXDQB010000338.1:0-6300 GCA_034668065.1 Paraburkholderia sp. | reverse complement strand
AAGCCGAAAAACTGCTCGCATGCGCAGACGAGCAGCTTGCCGATGCGGCGCGCGACGCCGCACACATACGGAAGCAGGCGCACATGCAGGGGCTCGCCGACGCGAATGCTCAAATCGACGCGGAGCGTTCCACACTGATCAAGGAAACCATCGAATGGTGCGTCGCTGAAAGTTCGCTCGAAATGGCGATCGCAGCGCGTCTCGACTCGCAAATCCGCGGGGTCCTCGCACAGGCACTTGCCGAATTCGCAACCGAGCAAGACCTTATAGAGCCGCTGATGCGGCGCGTCCGCGCACGACTGCGGCAATGCTTCGAACATCCCACGATCACCTTGCGAGTGGCAGCGGATGCACTGGAAGCAGCACATGGGGCATGCGCGGCCGACGAGCGAACCCACCGCGTACACGTGGTGGCCGACTGTGCTTTGAAGGCGACGCAGGCCATCATGGAAACGCCCTTGGTCAAAATTCACTTCTATCTCGACCTCCATCTGCAGTTTGTGCTGACGCGATTACGCGGCACAGACGATGAAAACGTCCATCATGCTCGATAAGATCAACGGACCGGCCATCAAGACTGAACAAGCGCAAGGGTCGCATACGCAATCAAGCGTCACGCAAGTCTTTCCGGCGGAGTCTGCGCTTGACATCGCACATAAAGCGATGAGCTTGAACGCCGGCGAGTTCGCGGCCGCTGCGGCGAGCCTCACCGGCGTCGAAAGCGAGTCCTACATGGAAACGCTCGAAGACATTGGTTTCGCGCTCGGCTCGCGCGCGCGGGACGGGCGCGCAATGCGCGACAGCAAGACCGACCGCTCACGCGTGAAAATCATGCTTGGCAAAATCGGGGAAATCGCCGCGGAGCAGAGCGATCAACTGCTCGAACGCATTCCCGCAATCGAGCAGTCGCCCGCGCCTTATGACGAAATGCGGCGAGCGGGCTTCGACGCCGGAGAAGTGGCGCTGTTACTCGGCGCATGCCTGCGGCGCGCCGGCTTGACGGAGACTACCCGCCAGCGCTTGGACGACGCGCTGTCCGCGGTCATGGAAAGCGACGAATGGGTGCTGCTGCTATTCAATCGTTTGGAGTTCGGCGCAGCCGGGCGAAGCGCACTGGCCGAGCTGCGCGAACTTTACAGGCGCGCCTCGGCGCAGCGCCCTCGCCTCGCGCAATGGTTCTTCGAGTTGCGCGGTCTTCCTCAGCGAAAACGAAAACTGAAAACACTGATTCGCGCGCTAGCGTTCGAGCTTTCCGCAAAAGGTTTCGCAACCGGTCCGCAACTCGCGGCGGTTATTGGCGATCTGAAACGCATCCTGCAATTTCTGAGCATGGAGGACCAATGCGAGCGTCTCGCGCGCTCGTCGTCCATCGAAGGTCTTGACGGCGATACGGTAATGGCGCTGCTGATCGAGGCTATTCAGGAATCGTGGCTTCATGCGAACTGGATCGCCGAACGCACAAGCCTGATAACCACGGACCAGGCGCGCAAATGCGCATTCGTGATGCGCCTCAATGAGGTTGTCAAGCTGCTGCCGAGCGAATGCTTTCTCGATGACGACCAAAAAGATGCCGTTCTTTCCGCGTTTTCGGCATGCCTCGACATGCTTGCCGAGTGAGTTCACACACTTTTTCATCCGATGCGTGATCTTCGACTTCGTGCGCGCGGTGAGAGAGGGCCGAGCCGGCCGGGTCACCTCGCTCGCCCGGTCGGCTCCAACGAACCACCGCCGTGATAGCGCGCCCATAGCGTTTCGATCACGATTTGCGCACCCGCGCTGGCCTGCGCGCAACGCAGCAATGCGGCGTATGCCTCGACAGTTTGCGGCGTGCGCAGTTGCGCTCGCAGCCGGGCTTCGGCCTGACGCAGCCTCGCGAGCAGACGGTCACGCAGATCTGCCTGTTTGTCCTCGTAAAGGGCATCCTCGAGATGCGTGATTCGAGTCATAAGAGGTCCCCCGCCATCAGCCCGTGAAAGGCCAAGCGGCAGCGAAATCAGCAGCGCTCCCTTGCGTAGCGCGATGAATGACCGGCTTAGTGCGTAGACGACGAATCCGTTGGGGAGCACTGCGCCGCGCTGCAGCCGCATACCGTTCTCGAGTTGAACAAACAGCGAATCGGAGTTCCCACCTACGCTCGCAATACCGGCGGGCAGCAAATCGGCTGTGTCTGCAGCCGCGGGAATAGTTTGACGCTGCGCAAGCAACCGGTTTGCGCCACCGTTGTAGGCTGCCAAGGCATCATCCACCATCCGAGTGCGCACCGGCGGCAATGCTCCGCTCACGAGAAGCGCGCGCCCTGAAATCGAGATGCCGATGCCATCGATCAAGCCACGCTCCGTCAGAATCTGCAGCAATCTCTCGAATGACTCGGCGCGGTCGTTCGCAATCGACCAGTGGCTTAGCCCCCGTATGGCGCGCAATTGGTCAACGGCCGATCGCCATCGCGAATCCGCATCGAAATCGCCGCGAATGACGATGGCCCCGGGCACTGCACCGTCCTCCACATCGACGTCCTGATAATCGTTCGCGAGCAAAACATCCCGGACGCTTCGCCGCAAAACGTCCGCGCATAAGGTCTCGTCGTGAACCAACAATCCCTGATCCTGCACCTGCTGACGGAGCATGTCGACATCGGCCGAATTCGAGCAGTAACCGGACACCACCACCACGCCCTCTCGGTCCCTGGCAATGTGCAATCCGTGCAGCGGTCCTTTCTGCAGCTGCTCCACAAGCTCGGCGCCGACGTCAAACGGCTTCGCTTTGTCTGCGGGTTGCCATGCATAAAGGGCGGCCGTGACCGCTAATACCGCGATAGACACGGCGGCGCCCCCCAAAACAAGGAACGCGGCGGGCGTTCGCCGCCGCGCTCCACTTTGCCGTGCCGGAACGGGTACCGTAACGAGGATGGTCGACACTTTTCCCAGAACGAATGCCTGACCGGCAACATCGATGGCTACCTGGAGCGGAAAGCGCGCTTGCGCGTCCCAACGATTTCCGTTGACCCATACGGGCTGTTCCGAACCCAACCTTACGCCATCGTCGTCAACAACTAGCACAGCTTCGCCACCGGTTTCGAGCGGCACCGCGATATCAGCGTCGCTGCCTCCAAGACGCGTTTCGCCAACTGGCAAAACGAGTTCTCGCCCCGCAAGCAAGCCATTGAGCCATCTGAGTTTGTAACCGCCGTCCATACGATTCGACTACGAATGATTCCAGGGTTCCGCTTTCAAGAGGAACAATCTCACGGCGCGACGGTTGCTCTTTTTTTGCGTGCCGAAGAGTTTGCCGAGCACGGGAATATCGCCAAGCAGGGGGATTTTTCGCGTGCCTTCGCGCTCCTCGTCTTGCACGAACCCGCCGAGTAGCAAGGCCTGCCCGGACTTCAAGAGCGCATGAGTCGTGATCTCCGAATTGAGCGTTTGCGGCAACGGTTCGGCCCGGCTCAGCGGACTGGTCTGGCGGCCGTCTTCGATGCTGAGCGAGAGCATGATATTCGCGTGTCCGTCCTCGTCAATCACGCGCGGCGTGACACGCAGCAGCGAACCGGTGGAGATCGATTCGAGCTTCGCCACTTTGTCCGCAACAAGCTTCGTATAGAAGGTGATGTTTCGGTCGAGCACGGCTTGCATATTGGATAGCGTCAGCACCGAGGGACGCGACACTACACGGGCTTTCGCCGTTTCTTCAAGTAAATTCAATCGGATCATGAAGGCACCGGTGTCGCCGATCACGGTTGAAAAATCGCCTGGCGAATCAGGTCCGTTGAAATTGACTGATCCCCCGCCGATTCGCGCCGTTGCCGACCAGTCGATGCCGAGCTGACCGAGGTTCTGCGCGTCCACGTCGATGATCGACACCGAGATTTCCACGAGGCGCGGCTTGTGGTCGAGCTGCTCAATCAGCTTGCTGTAAAGCGGCAAATCGATTTTCTTGTCCCGTACGATCACGGCGTTTTGCCTCGCGTCCGCAGAAAACATCGGCAGCACCTTGTCCCTCGTCGAGCGCGTCGCCTGATCATCCTTGAGCGCAAGCGTGCGTCCCTGCGTCATGTCTCTCAGGGTGGAGACAACGCCGGGTATGACCACCTGCTGATCTCTATAGCTGTAGGTCGTATCGGCTGCTGTAGCGTATTTCAGCGAATAAAACTCGATGCCCTCCTCGTTCTGTTCGCGACCGAGCTTCTGTTCGTCCACTCGCTTCAGAAATTGTGCGACCCGCTCCACGCAAACGGGCACACCATGGATCTGTATTGCGTTGGAAGCAGGCACCGCATGCACATCGCAACGCCCTGCGGACAAAAGACGCGTTCCGCGCAGTTGGCTCATCAGCGAATCGACCGTCAAGTACGCTGGCGTAATCAGATCGGCACTGACTTCGTCCGCCTTGTACACATAGATGGTTTGCCCGTCGTAATACCACGCAAGACGGTAAAGATTCGCGAGATGATCAAACGCCATTTCGGGTGGCATGGCATCGATCCGCCCGATGAACGAACCGTCGATGCGGGCACTGACCACCACCGGAATACCGTAGTTCGCGCCGAGATCGCGCAGCAGCTCAGCAAGCCGAATGCCGTGTGTCGAAAAGACAAACGCGGGTGCGCCATTGGTTTTGACGGCGCCATCGGCGCTTGCCACCGCGCACAGGACGACAAGAGCGGCCGCGCGGCAAAGGAGGAGGCGCACCCCGGCGCGACAAAAACTCAAGCCCATCTTCCTGCCCTACCGGGTTGGGAGGTCAAGTCGCTGCCAGCATGCCCGCTCGCCAGCCAATCCGCGAGCGCCACTTGCTGATTCAACAGCACCTCCCATTGCACGCTCTCGAGCTCCATTTCATAACGTCGCACGAGCCACCATTGATCGATGTCGATCAACAAAGCGTCGTCGATCGTGGCGCGAACGGAAGCAAGCCACAGGCTCGCTTTTTCGATCCATGCATCGCCGGGCGATACGCACTCTACGTTAATCGCAACGCATAATCCTTGAGAAAATTCGCAACACCATGCCTGCGTTCCGGAAATTGAGAAAAACCAGCGCGCCCCACGGCGCTCAATGTTCGAGACCGATTCGATGCGAGCGAGCGGATACGGAAATAACGTTGCCATGCGGCGCAAATACGCGCATTCTCATGACTCTTCCTGAATGGCGCGATACGGCGATAACCTGAACCCTTTCGCGAGATCGCTTTCTTATAACGCGTCAAGAGCATTTGCCCGCACTTTTTGATACGGCGCTACGACTCATGTGTTCCGCTACTGCTTCGAGTGAACGCGAGGTGCCCACATCGCACCGCCTTTTGATCGTCGATGATCATTCATTGCTGCGCGCCGGCATCAGAGAGGCCCTGGCGAGCGAACCGTCGTATCGGGTTGTCGGAGAGGCGGCGAACGGACTTGATGTCTACTCGGCTTGCCACGCATTGCAACCGGACATCGTCTTGCTCGATCTTGGTCTTCCCGGGATGAACGGGATTGAAGTCATCAGCCAATTGAAACGGCGCTGGCCCGCGCTCGCCGTCGTAGTGTTCACAGCGGACGGAGCCGAATTCAGAGCGCGCGAGGCGCTCGATGCGGGAGCAAACGGCTATGTTCTCAAAACAGGTTCGAAAGAGACTCTGCTGGCGGCGCTTGCAACCACGGTGCGAGGCGAAAAATTTCTCGATCCGGCCTTGGAGCGGGCTCTTATTCGCGCCGCGTCCGATTCGAGCGAGCGTTCAGTCCTGACCGGGCGCGAGCGACAAATTCTTCAGCTTGTGGCCGAAGGTGCGCGCAATCGCGATATTGCCGAAAAGCTCAGTATTTCGATCAAGACTGTCGAGACGCACCGGCTCAATCTCATGCGCAAGCTGAAAGCGCACAAGGCGGTCGAGTTGGCAAATTGGGCACATCGTCTCGGCCTCGTTATTTCTTCGGCGGCAAAAGGAGAACCGGGGCCTGCCTGAAGGGAAGAATTGCGGCGCACTTGCTCAACCTTCGGGTTGCGACTTCGCGCCGCTACCCCTTTTTCCGCATACTGCTAGCGCCATTGTCTATCTTTGTGCGCAATATCTCCCCCATCGCCCGTTTCGTTTCACTCATAGCGCTCGTTTCACTCGTCGCACTCGTCGCGCCGGCGGCGTCCGGAGCCCCCCCACATCACGCAAGCTCTCCGATATTTGCGCGCCGGTTGCGAGCTTGCCTGTCGCGCTGATAACGGCAGCGGCCACTTTTGCCGCCGGGTGAGGAATTGCACCGACTGCCGCCGCAACCGCACCCGAAATTGCAACGCCTGCCGCCGCCTGTTTGATATCGCGCTCCACGCG